>JAIXVY010000096.1 GCA_027482505.1 Opitutaceae bacterium
CCCAGTGACCGTGCGTGATCCACAGTTCGGTCAGCCGGCATCCGTCGCGGGCCAGGATGGGCTTCACCTGCTCCCATATTTGTCCCGGCGCGTCGACCAGGACGGCCTCGCCGCGCTCGGCGTCCGTGAGCAGGAACGCGTTGGTTTCGATGGGACCGGCGGGCAGGACGTGAAGTTGGAGCGGCATGGACGGAAGCGCACAACACACCGCAAAGCGCCCGCCCCGCAAGCTTCGGAGCCCGCTCGCCCGCGAACCTTGGTCAAAGCTCGCGAACCCGCACGCCGTCCGCCACGCGATCCCCGGGATAAACAATCACGCGCTCGCCCGGCTCGAGTCCGCCGAGCACCTGCGTCTCGACGCCGTTGGAGCGCCCCGCCTCGACCGCGCGCAACCGTGCCCGGCCGCCGTCGACGACGAACACCTTCCAGCCGCCGTCGCGTTGAAAGAGGGCTCCGGCCGGCGCCTTAAGCACGTCGGCGGCGTCCCAGACGACAATGCGCGCCTCCACCCTATACGCGTCGCCCAGACCGGCGCGACGCTCCGGCGCGTCGGTGAAATCGGCGATCAGGTTGACGCGCTGCTCCTCGACCCCGAGCGCCGAGACCTTGGTGAAGGCCGCCGGTTCGACGAGGCGCACGCGGGCGTTGAGCACGCCCTCCCCGCCCCAGCGCTCCAGCAAGACCGGCGCGCCCGGCCGCGCCGCCACGCCGTCGCGCGAAAGCACCTCCACCCGCACCTCGAGATCGGCGGGATCGCCCACCTCAAGCAGAGGCGTGCCGCCCGGGACCAGCCGCGCGCTTTCCTGAAAAACACGCAACACCACGCCGTCGACGGGAGCGCGCACCACCACGCGCGGCGCCTCGCCGCGCGTGGCTTCGTCCGCGGGCAGGCCCCGGCGCAAGGTCGCCTCGGCCTGCTCCAACTCAAAGACCGCCACCTGAGCGGCGAAGGCCGCCGCGCGCGCCTCCTGCGCCGCGGTGACGGCGCGCATCTCCGCCGTCTCCAGCTCTTGCGCGGAGATCAATTTTTTCTCCGCCAGCGCGCGCTGGCGGGCCAGCTCGGCCTCGGCCAGCTTTTGCGAGGCCTCGGCCGCGAACTTGCGCGCTTGCGCCGCGGAGCGGTTGCCCTTCGCGGCCCCGATACGCGCCCGGGCCTGCTCGAGCGCGCTCGCGTCGAGCAGATCGGTGCCGGCCGTTTCGAGTTCCGCCAGCACGGTCTCGCCCGCGCGCACCGCCGCGCCGGGCTTGAGATCCACGCGGCGCAACTGGCCGCCGACCGGGCTCGAGACCACGTAGCGATTGCGCACCCGCGTCTGCCCCTCCTCGTCGATCGTCACCCGCAGCTCGCCGCGCGCCGCGCGCGCAGTCTCGACCGGAATGGCGCGCGGCCAAAAGCCCGCCGCCAACAGTCCGAGCAAAAGGGCCGCGCCCGCGTAGCGCGGCCAGCGTCGCCGGCGAGCCCGGGGATCTGGCGCCTGCGGATCGAACCTCGTCTCGCGCGGAGCGGCGGCATTCATGCCTAAATTGGCGCTCCGGCCGGGCATGGCGTCAACCGCTCTCGCTGGCGTTGTTTTGCGAAAGTTAGGATGGTATAAACGAAACGCCGCCGCAAACTTCCACTAAAGCGGCCCTCCCTATGAAGCGGCCATCGATCGTCCTGTTCGTTCTTCTGCTTGGCTTGGGGCGAGGCGCCCTGTGCGGGGCGGATCTCACCGTTTTCGCCGCGGCCAGCGTGGCCGACGCGCTCGACGAGGCCGCCAAAGCCTTCACCGCCGTCACGGAAAAAACCGTCGAGATGGAATACGGCGGCTCCGGCACGCTCGCCCGAAAAATCCGCGAGGGCGCGCGGGCCGACGTGTTTTTCTCCGCCGATCCGCGACCCATCGACCAACTGGTCAAAATCGGCCTGATCGCGCCGGACAGCCGCCGCGACATCGTGGGCAACACCCTCATCCTCGTCGCCTCCGCCGCGGGCGGACCGCATTTGCAGAAAGCGTCGGACCTGATCGAGCCTGAGGTGCGCCTGGTCGCGCTCGGCAATCCCGCCGTCGCGGCCGCGGGCGTCTACGCCCAGGATTATCTCGAAGCGGAAAAACTTTGGCCGGCTGTGCGCAAAAAAGTGGTCTTCCTCGACACCGTGCGCGCCGTGCTGGCGGCGGTGGAGTCGGGCAACGCCGACGCCGGCTTCGTCTACAAAACCGACGCGGCAATGTCCAAAAAAGTGCGGATAGTGACGGAGGTGAGCGCCGCGACGGGGGGGCCGCGCATCGTTTTCCCGGCGGCGGTGATCGCGGGCTCGCAGCGCGCGCACACCGGCCGCGCATTCGTGGCCTGGCTGGCGGGCCCGGAGGCGCAGGCCATCTTCGCCCGGCACGGCTTCCCGCCTCCTCCGCCCGCGCCCGCTGCCGGGGCCTCGCGTTGAGTAGCGCCCCGGCCCTCCGGAACCGCGCATCCCCCCGCCCGCCGGCCAAGTCGTGGATATCCTGCCCGCCACGCTCTTCACCCTAGCGACATCCGCGACGGCCACGCTCTGCATACTGCCTCCGGGCATCGCGCTGGGCTGGCTGCTCGCCCGGCGCGACTGGCCGGGAAAATCCGTGGTCGAGACGCTCGTGGTGCTCCCGCTCGTGTTCCCACCCGTTGCGACCGGCCTCATCCTGCTCAAACTGCTCGGACGCCGCGGTCCGCTGGGCGGTTTTTTGGAGAACAATCTCGGCCTGGAGATCGTGTTCACTTGGAAGGCCGTCGTGCTCGTCGCCGCCGG
>JAIXVY010000099.1 GCA_027482505.1 Opitutaceae bacterium
ATTCGCGCCGTGGAAAAAGTAACCGGCCACAAGGTCCCTTACACCACCGCGCCCCGCCGCGCCGGCGATCCGCCCGCGCTCTACGCCGACTCCTCGAAAGCCAAGGCCGAGCTTAACTGGCAGCCTAAATACACGACGATCGAGCCCATCGTGGAGACCGCGTGGAAGTGGCACTCGAGCCACCCCCAAGGCTTCGGAGAGAAACCAAAACAACCCGGCGCGTAAGCGCGGGGCGCCCAAGGCGAGAGCCGCCCGGCCCGCCTAGGGCCGGCAAGCAAAACGAAGAAGCCCGCCGGAAATCCGGCGGGCTTCTTGCTGAGAAAAAACTGGGGGGCCCGTCTTAGCCGAAGATCTCGTCGGCCTTGAAGAACCGGGCGATCTCGATCTTGCCGTTGTCCTCGCTGTCGGACGCGTGGACCACGTTCTTCATCATCTCGGTGCCGAAATCGCCGCGGATGGTGCCCTTGGAGGCCTTGCGGGAGTCGGTCGGGCCGAGGAGATCGCGCACCTTGGCCACGACATTTTCGCCCTTGAGGGCGAGGATGACGACCGGGCGGGAGCTCATGAAAGCCTCGATCTCGGGATAGAAAGGCTTGTCGGCCACGTGCGCGTAATGCTCGCGCAGCTGGGCGGAGGTCAGTCGCGCCATCTTGCAGCCAACGATTTCGAAACCGGCTTTTTCAAAGCGGTCCACGACGTTGCCCACATGCTTCTGCTCCATGCAGTCGGGTTTACAGATAATCAGGGTTTTCTGCATAAAAGGAACAATTGATACGGCGGCGAGGACGATGGGAAGTCCGTTTTTGAACGGAAAAGAATTCCCGGGGTGAAAACACCGAGCCCTCCAGTAATCGTCGCGAGTTTGACATTTTTCGGGCCAAACCTCCCCCTGCGCACGCCGGTCAATCCCCGGCGCCCTATTTTTCCATGAAACGCGGAACCATCATCACCATCGTCATTTTGCTTCTATTGCTCATCGGGGCCGGCCTTAGCTGGCGCTCCTACCGGGCCAAGCAGCAGGAAACCACCCAGGCGCGCGTCGTGGCCAACGACACCGCCGAGGCAGACCGCCTCGCCGCGGAAAAGAAGGCCGCCGACCAGGCCGCCGAAGCCGCCCGTCTTGCCGAGGAGGCCGCCCGCAAGGCCGCCGCCGAGCGCGAGGCCGCCGAGCAGCGTCGCCTCGAGGACGAGCGCAAGGCCGCCGCCGAGCGCCTCGCCGCCGAGGAGGCCGCCCGCAAGGCCGCCGCCGAGCGCGAGGCCGCCCTCGCCGCCCAGCGCGCCGCGGCCGACGCCGAGGCGCGTCGCCTCGCCGAACAGCGGTCCCGCGAAGCCGCCGAGGCCGAGAAGGCCCGCCTGGCCGCCCTTGAGAAACTCGCCGCCGAGGAGGCCGCCCGCAAGGCCGCCGCCGAGCGCGAAGCCGCCCGCCTCGCCGCCTTGGAAGCCCAGAAAGCCCGCGAGGCCGCGCTGCAAAAAGAGATCGCCGCCCTCCGCGCCGAATTCGCGGACCGCATCATCTACTCCAGCGATTACAAGCGTCGCCCGCACTACAACCAGTTCATCGGCCTCACCAACGCGGAGATTCAGGCGCGGATCGACGCGATCAACTCCCAACTCGAGGCGCTGATCAAGGGCGAGGAAACGACCGAGAGCAAATAAGCGGCTTCCCCGCTTTACCGCCGGCCGTCCGCCCCCAGGCGGACGGCTTTTTCATGCCCACACGCGGCCGAGAGCGCGGGACGCGGGTTTAGATTTCGTAATCCGAGACGTGTTCGTTGGCGGGGCCCGAAGCGGCCAGTTGGTTCTCGGCGCGCTTGCGGTCGTAAAAGATGCGGACCTCCGCCTTGCCCGCGGAACCGTCGGCGGCGAGCAGCTTCTTGGCGCGCTGCAGCGCGCGTTTCGTGCTCATGGTGAGGTTGGCCTCGGCCGGGAAAATATTCTCCGCCCCGATCTCGGTCCACGCGCCGCTGCGCCGAAGCACGCGCTCCACGTCGGGGTTGATGCCGCTGATGAGCAGATGCCGTCCGTTTTTGCGGAGCGCGTCGCGGAGCTGGAGCAAGGACATGACGGAGGTGGCGTCGAGGTGGCGCGCGTTTTTCATGCGCAGGATGACCACGCGGATGTCCTCCGCCTCTGCCCGCAGCCGCACCTCTTCCTGAAAGAGGTCGGCGGCGCCGAAGAACAGCTCCCCCTCCACGTGCACGATGGAAATGGTCGATTGGCCGCGGGAGGCGGCCGACTCCAGTTGCGCGAGCTGCCCCTGCTCGTTGAAGCCGTATTCGACCAGCGAAGGCGCGCTCGCCTTCTTCAGAAACAAGGCGAGGGAAAGCCCGAGGCCGATGTAGATGGCGGCGTCCAGCTTGAACAGAAAGGCGGCCAGCATGGTGGCGGCCAACACCACGGCGTCGGAGCGGGTGGACCGCCACGCGATGCGCAGCTGCTCGCGGTTGATCATTTTCAACCCGATGCGGATGAGGTGCGCGGCCAGCGCAGGGATGGGCAGGTAGTTGATCAGCGGGGCGACAAAGAAGAGCGCGCCGAGCACCATCAGACTGCTGGAGAGGGCGGACACCTGCGTGAGCGCTCCGCTTTGCAGGTTGGCGGCGGAGCGGGCGAAGGACGCGGAACCGGGCATGGCGCCGAACGCGCTGCAACCCAGGTTGCCCACGCCCATGGCCATCAATTCCTGGTTGGCGTTGAAGCTTTGGCCGGAGCGCGCGGCCAGGGTTTTCCCGATCGAAATCGCCTCCAGCATGCCGAGGATCGAAATGGCGAGGGCGGTGCTCAGCAGGGCGGGAATCGCGGCGGAGCTGGCCTCGCCAAAAGGCATGCCGATGAAGGAGGGCAGCGCGCCGGCCAGGGCGCCCTCGCCCGCGATCGTTTTTACCCCGAGAGAATCCAGCCCGACCCAACGGGTGAAAAGCGCCACCAAAACGAGACCGATGAGCTCGGCAGGCACCCACCGCGCAAGCTTTTCCAACAGATGGAAAAGCAACAGCGTCACGACGCCGATCGCGACGGCGTAGATGTTCACCTCCATCGACAAAACATGCTGGACCGTGCCCTCCAGCGATCGGAACAAGTTGCCCCGGGTGGACTCCGCGCCGACCAGATGCGGCAACTGGCTGGCCGCGAGGAGTATCCCGATCGCGGTTCCGTAGCCGATCACGACCGAGCGCGACACGAACTGCGTGAGCTTGCCCAGCTTCGCGAAGCCGGCGCCCAGTTGAAAGAGGCCGATGAGAAAAGCCAGGGCGAGGGCCAGTTCGGGAGCCGCCAGCCCCACCGCCGGCAGAGTGGCTACCGCGCTGGCGATTAGCAGACTGATGGAATTGGTCGG
>JAIXVY010000376.1 GCA_027482505.1 Opitutaceae bacterium
AAGAGCTCGTAGAAATCGCCGAGGCGAAAAAGCAGGAGGGTGTCCTTCGCCAGGCCGCGGCGCACCTCGAAATACTGTTGAAGCATCGGGGTGAGCTTGGGGGCGGGCGCGGCGTCGGAGGCGTCGGACATGGCGGTCAAAGTGGCTGAGCGCGTGGCCGCAAAAAGCATAAAAACGCGAAAATCAGCGGGACGCCGGAACCAAGGCCGCGGAGATTAAACCCTTTAACTCCGCCGCCGTGTGGTGCTTTGCTTTCGGGCGTTCTCGCTTCGAATTAATGACCTCATCCCCGAGCCCCACTTTCGTGCGTCGCTTTGTCATGCCCCATTGGGAGTGGGTATTGTTCGGGCTCTGCGCCTTGCTGGCCCTGCCAATTTCCCGGGGCTACGGCATGGCTTGGGACGAGGCCCAGCACGCCGTTTACGGCTCCTTCGTGTGGGACTATTTTCGTTCGGGGTTTCAGGACATGCGGTGGAGGACCGATCTCGGAGAGCTCTACAATTACGGCACGCTCTTCGACCTCCCGAGCGCCATTTTTCACCGCACCTTCTCGGAAAATCTATTCGAATGGCGGGCGTTTTTCATGGCGCTGGCCGGGGCTTTCGCGCTCCCCGCGGTGGCCAAGATCGGGCGGCGACTGGGCGGGGAAAGCGTGGCGATTTTCGCAACGCTCGCGTTGCTGCTCATGCCGCAGTTTGTCGGCCAGTCGTTCATCAACTGCAAAGACATCCCGTTGGCGACGGGCGTTGCGTGGTCGGTGCTGGGCATCCTGATGGTCTTGGAGAAGCCGACGCCGGGACGGTTTTGCCTGCTGGGAACCATCTTCGGTCTGACGCTTTCGGTGCGCATAGGCGGCGCGGTGGTCGGCGTGTTCTTCGTATCCGGGCTGCTTTTCTGCGCGTTGAGATCCGTGATGCGAGGCTCGCTCGCGGGCGATCTCAAGACGGTGGTGACGCGTCGCACGGTCTTGGGTTTTGCCCTGACCGGACTGCTGACCTGGGTCATCTTGGTCGCCTTCTGGCCTCATGCGCACCAGAATCCGTTCTGGAACCCGATCGAGTCCTTCCGGCAGTCGACCGCTTTTCCGATTTCTTATCCGGTTCAATACATGGGGAAGAGCATCCCGAGCGCGGAACTCCCCTGGCACTATCTGCCGGTGATGCTGTTTCTGACGATGCCTGTCTTCACCGCGCTGTGGGTGGCGGCGGGCTTGGTGCTCGGGCTGATCGGACTGTGGCTAAAAAGGCGCGAGGCGGGCAGCGAACGGATCTTTCTCGTGCTGTTCTGGCTCATTTTTCCGGTCGTTTTCGTGTGGATAAAGAAGCCCAACGTCTACGACGGCGTCCGGCATTTTCTCTTTGTGCTCCCGGCCATGGCCTTGCTTGCGGGACTGGGCGCGGCGAGGGCGGCCGAATGGCTTAACCGGCGCAAGGACATGCTGGGCAGCGCCGGCGCCGCCGCCACGCTGGCCTTCGCCGCGCCGGATTTGGTTTCCCTGCATCCTTACCAATACGTGTTCTACAACGTGTTCGCGGGTGACCGGCAGACTCTGCACGAGCGTTTCGAGACCGATTATTGGGCGACGAGCTACCGCGAGGCCGCGGAGTTGCTGAATCGCGAGCAGGCGCGCGCCGGCCGTCCGGTGACGGTCGCGGTGGGCTTGAATCAGTTGTCGGCGTCCTGCTTCACCGTGTTCGGAGCGAAAGACATGCGCGTGGCTCTTTTGCTGGGGCCGGCTCCGGGCGTCGTCATGCCTCCGGAGGTGGACTTTTACACCGCCATCCCGCGCTACCAGATGTGGCAAAATTTCCCGACCATGCCGCTTTTCACCGAGATTCGGCGGAACGGCGTGCTTCTGAACACGGTGAGAAGTCGCGAGCCGATTAGCCCGCAGCGATGATCAACCGTCCGTCGAATCCTGCGTCATGAAAAAAATCAGCCTGGTCAGCGGGTGCTACAACGAGGAGGAGAACCTGCCCGAGTTGTTGCGTCGGGTATGGGCGGTCGTGGAGAAATTCCCCCAATACGAGTGGGAATACATCATCATCGACAACTGCTCGACCGATGGAACGGCGCAGGTGCTGCGCCAGGCCGCCGCGGCGGACAAGCGCCTCAAGGTCATCTTTAACACCCGCAATTTTGGCCACATCCGCTCGCCCTACCATGGCATGCTGCAGGCCCACGGTGATGCGGTGATCTACCTCGCGTCGGATTTGCAGGATCCGCCGGAATACATCGAACAGTTCATCCCGCAGTGGGAGGCGGGATGGAAAGTGGTCGCGGCGATCAAGAACGAGAGCGAGGAGTCGCCGCTTTTTTTCGCGGCTCGCCGTCTATATTACCACCTTGTCGCCAAGTTGGCCGACGTGGATCTGCTGCGGAATTTCACCGGCTTCGGGCTTTATGATCAGCAAGTGATCGAACTCCTGCGCGCCAGCGAGGACCCGTATCCGTATCACCGCGGGCAAATCTCGGAGTTTGGTTTTCCCATCGCCAGAATCCCCTTCGTCCAAGCGCGCCGTAAGCGCGGGTTTTCGAAGAACAATTTCTACACGCTCTTCGACTTGGCGATGCTTGGCTTTACGAACCACACCAAGGTGCCGTTGCGACTGGCCTCGATGGTCGGGTTCGCGATGTCGCTGCTGTGCCTGGGGGTGAGTCTGGTCTATCTCGTCTATAAGCTGCTCAACTGGGACAGTTTCAGCCTCGGCACGGCGCCCGTGGTGGTGGGGCTTTTCTTCATCGGCTCGGTGCAGCTTTTTTTCATCGGCGTGATCGGCGAATACATCGGCGCGATCCACACCAAGGTGACAAAGCGCCCGCTCGTGGTGGAACGGGAGCGGTTGAATTTTTGACCGACTGCCGGTTGGGCTTCGGTTCTGGCCGCGGCTACGTTGCGGTCAAAGACCGCGTTGATAGATGAGCTGGCGAAGCGAATCGTCGCCCGAATACGGGGTGTCGACGTCGTCGATACTAATGGGGGCGTCGGCTTTCACCGCCTTGACGATCTTGTGGCCGTATTGGCCGAGCATCAGCTCGCGGCACGAGATCTGGCCCTTCTGGAGGGGAATGGCCATGTAGATGTCCTCTTCGCGGAGGATCTGGCCGGCCTGAAGATCGTGCTTCGCGTAGACGCCGCGGATGTAGGTGTCGAGATAGGCGGTCTCCTTGGCGAGGGGCAGCTTGCGGCCGTTGCGGGCGGTGCCGCAGAACTCGACGGCCTTGTGGAAGGCCTTGAACCAAGTGTCCAACTGGCCGGGCAACGAAGAGTATTTCGCCACTTCAAAGCCGTCCGAATTGATGTCGATGTGGCGCTCGAAGGTGCGGGCGCCCTTGGCGTAGGCGATTTTCACCGAGGTGTCCCAGTCCTTGTATTCGTGGCAGGACCAGCCGATCACGTGCCCGGGATAGCGGTCGCGGAGGAAGTCGATTTGCTCCAACTCGCACTCGGAGTCCTCGTGCGGGTAGGCCGCGACGCAGTGGTTGATCGCGAGCGGTATGTTGCGATTCTCGAAGAAGGTCACGACGTCATCCATGTCCTTCAGCGGGGTGGCGCCGAAAGAGATGATGCAGGGCTTGCGGGTCTTGGCGATGCGCTCGAGCAGCATCCAGTCGTTGGAGTCGGCGCTGGCGATCTTGATGATCGGCAGGTTGAACTCGACGCAGAGGTCGACGGATTTTTCGTCGAAGGGCGTCGCCATCGGGATGCAGCCGCTCTTGCGGATCGCCTCGACGAGCTTGGCGTAGCCGGCTTTTTCGATGCGTGTCTCCAGCACGCGGCGGACGTAGCGGATGTCGGTGCGGTCGCGGAAATCCTTGTGGACGAAGCTGTCGATGTCGCGGAACTGAAGCTTGATCGCCGCGCGGACGTTGTTGAAGCGGACGACGCGGCTGTGCTCGCGCACGATTTCCAAGGCGCGCTCGAGCTTGCCCTGGTGGTTGTTCGTCATCTCGAGGACGAAGAGGTTTTCGAAGACGTCGCGATCGATGGCCATGGCGAATAGGGGTAGGGGAGTTAAGCGGAGAGGTAGAGACGTTTCTGGATAAAGTCTTTGATGCCGGGGGCGAGAACTTCGGCCAAGGGGACGGGGGTTTTCTCCATGCGACCGAAGCCGCGGGTGAGGATGCAATTCACCGTGTCGCCGGTGTTTTTCTTGTCGTGCTTGATTGCGGCCAGGATGGCATCGAGCGACGCGCCTTGGAGAACGTCGCCGTAGGGCTGGTGCCAAGGGGCGAGCAGGCGGCGCAACTCGTCGAAGTGGGCGGCTGGCGCAAGGCCGAGGTGGGCGGAAATGCAGGTGGCCGTGAGCATGCCGAGCACGACCGCGATGCCGTGTGGAATCGCGAAAGCGGTGGCGGATTCGTAGGCGTGGCCAAAGGTGTGGCCGTAATTGAGCAGGTTGCGGACGCCGCGATCAAACTCGTCGGTTTCGATATAGGGCTGTTTAACCGCAGCCGAGCGACCGACCCATTTGGAGAGGAGGGCGACGTCGCGCAGGGAGCCCGCGGAGAGATCGGCCATCAACTCGCGGAAGCCGGACTCGCCGGCGAGGAGTTGGAGTTTGATCACCTCGCCGAGGCCCGAGCGGATCTCGTCGTCGGGCAGGCTGGCGAGCACGCCGGGCACCATGAGGATGCGGTGCGGAGGATAGAAGGTGCCTATCTGGTTTTTGTATTGGCCGATATTGATCGAGCTTTTGCTGCCGATGCAGCTGTCGGCCTGGGCGAGGAGCGTGGTCGGCAGCAGTTCCCAGCGCAGGCCGCGCGAGAGAACGGAGGCGATGAAGCAGCCTATGTCCTGCAACACGCCGCCGCCGATCACGACCAGCGTGCGGTCGCGCTTCAGGCCCTTGGCCAGCAAGTCGAGAAACACGGGCGTGAGCGCTTCGAAAGACTTGGCGCCTTCGGACGCCTCGAGTTCGACGACGCGCGCCTCGGGAAGAAGCTCGGCAAGCTCGGCGGCGTATAGCTCGCGGAAGCGTCGGTCCACCAGGTAGAGCGCCTTGTCGCGACCGGCGACGCTAGTCAAAGCCGACGCTATACTCGCGAAGGGCTCGACGGTGTAGGCGTGGGCGCGGGCTTGGATGGTCAGTGGGTTCATTGGCAGGTGAAGCCTCCGTCCGCCAGGATGGTCTGGCCGGTGAGGTAGCTGTTTTCCTCGGAAACGAGGAAGGCGGCGAGGCGCGCGATCTCGACCGGCTGGGCGAGGCGACGCAGCGGGATGGTCTGCGTGATGGCGGCGATGGCCTCGGGGGAATTGTTTTGGCGCGTGAGGTCGGTGTCGACGAAGCCGGGCGC
>JAIXVY010000364.1 GCA_027482505.1 Opitutaceae bacterium
AGGGAGGAAGAGGAAAAGGGAGGAGAAAACGAAACGAGATTGAGAGAGGCATGGAGGGAAGAACTAGAGATCGAGAAACCCATGGAGGTCTCCGTGGCGGCGTGCGACGCCCTGCTGGCGGCGCAGCGCGCGTCCGGCCGCCGGCTCGCGGTCATTTCCCAGCATCGCTTCGATCCCGCCAGCCGCACCGTGCGCCGCCTGGTCGACGAAAACACGCTGGGCCGCATCGTCGCCGCGGATGTTCGCATACCCTGGTATCGCACCCAGGAGTATTACGACTCGGGCGAGTGGCGCGGCACCTGGGCCATGGACGGCGGAGGATGCCTGATGAACCAAGGCGTGCACACCATCGACCTCATGCTCTGGCTTTGCGGCCCGGTGCGCGAGGTGTTCGCCCGCACCGCAACCGCCGCGCACGAGCGCATCGAGGTCGAGGACGTGGCCTGCGCCACCCTCGTCTTCGCCAACGGCGCCCTCGGCACGCTCTTCGGCTCCACCGCCGCCTATCCCGGCTTCCCCGCCCGCCTCGCGCTGCACGGCACCGCGGGCAGCGCCGTGATCGAGGGCGACGAACTCCAGACGCTCGCCATCAAGGGCCGTGAAACCGTCACCGGTCCCGCCGCCTCGGCCCACGCGCTCCAGGTCGCCACCGGAGGCACGAGCAGCGCGGTGCGGCACGCCGCGGCCGACGCCGCCGCGGCCCACGCCCCCGCTTGGAAATGGGGCGACGCGCACCGCGAGCAGTTCGCCGACTTCGTCGCCGCCGTGCGCGAAAACCGCGCCCCTCTCGTCGACGGCGAGGCCGGCCGCGCCGCCGTGGCGCTCATCCACGCGGTCTACGAATCCGCCCGCCTGGGCGCGCCGGTGCGCCTCGCCTAGGGCGACCCCGCGCCGGCCGCGCGACTTTTTTCTGGCTCCCCGCCCCTTGCTCCCTGCTTCTCGCTCCCTACTCCCCCGCTCCCCGCCCCTTGCTCCCCGCTCCCTGCTCCCATGCCGCTCATTCCCATCGAGGATAATTTCACCGACGTCATCGCCAAGGCCCAGCGCGGCTACGCGATCTCCGACGCCGAACTTGCCTCGCGCGCCGAGATCACGGCCGAGGCCCTGGCGGCGGTGAAGGGCGGAGAAGCCAACCTTCCCGTGCTGCGCCGCCTGGCCCGCCACCTCCAACTCTCGCCCGACGCCCTGGAGATCCTCGCGAAAAAAACCGCCTACCCGCGCGCGCCGGTCTTCCCGCGCGGCTTCGCCTTTTTCAACACCCGGCACGAGGACATGACCGTCAACAACTACCTCGTCTGGGACAACAAGACCCGCGAGGCCGCCGTCGTCGACACGGGCGCCGACGCCGCCGAACTCCTGGAGGTGGTCGACACTCATCGGCTGCGCGTGAAACACGTGCTGCTCACCCACGCCCACGAGGACCACGTGGCCGCCCTGCCGCAGATCCTCGCCGCCACGCGCGCGGACGTCTGGCTCCACGAACGCGAGCCCGCCGACGCCGTGCCCGGCGCGCGCCGCTTCGCCGACAACGACTACTTCCACCTCGGCGTCATCGCCATCAAGTGCCTGCCCACCTGGGGCCACAGTCCGGGCCAGACCACCTTCTACGTGCAGGGCCTCAGCTGGCCGCTCGCCCTCTGCGGCGACTCGCTTTTCTCCGCCTCGGTCGGCGGCAGCCCCACCCACTTCCGCGAGCAGGTGAAAAACACCCGCGCCCGCATCTTCAGCCTGCCCAAGGACACCGTGATCGGTCCCGGCCACGGCCCGCTCACCACCCTCGCCCACGAGCGCAAATACAACCCCTTCTTCGCGCCCGACCGTCTCGCGCCCGTCGAAGAGAAAAAGTCCGCCGCCTCGGACGAAACCCCCGCCGCCGCCGAAAAACGCCCCGCGCGCGCCGCCGGAAAACCCGCCGGCCCCCGCCCGGGCAAACCCGCCGGCCCCCTCGGTTTTCACGGCCGCCGCAAACGCTAGCCCCCCCCTCAGGTTTCAGATCTCAGATTTCAGGCCTCAGGTCTCAGGTTTCAGATTTCAGGCCTCAGGTCTCAGGTTTCAGATTTCAGATATCAGGCCCTCAGGCCTCCGCCGTTCCGTCTTCCGTCGCTCCGTTTTCCGCCGTTCCGTCGTTCCTTCGCTCCGCCCCTCCGTTGCTCCGCCATGTCCGTCTCCGCTCCTTTCACGCCCATTCCCGCCCTCACCGTGGCCTTCGCCGGCGTAGGCCGCATGGGGGCCAACATGGCCCGCCGCCTCGCCGAATGCGGCCACCGCGTGGCCGCGGTGTATGACGTCCACGCGCCCGCGGCGGCGGACCTCGCCGCCGAGCTCGGCGCGAAACACGCCGCCACCCTCGCCGAACTCGCGGCCTCCGCCGACCTCGTCTTCACCGTGGTGACGGACGATGCCGCCCAGCTGGCGGTGTTCGCCGAACCTCGCGCCGGCCTCGACTCCCTGCTCGCCGCGCCCGGCGGCGTGCGCGGCAAGACCTTCGTCAACTGCGCCACGCTCGCTCCCGCCACCCACATCGAGGCCGCGCGACGCGCCGCCGAGCTCGGCGCCGACACGCTCGAAGCCTGCATGGCCTCGTCGATCCCGCAGGCCCGCGCCGGCACGCTCTACCTCATGTGCGCCGGCGAACCCGCCGTCTTCGCCCGTCTCGAACCTCTCCTGCGCCAGCTCTCGACCGCCCTCCGCCATGTCGGCCCCGCCGGCCGCGCCGCGCAAGTGAAGGCGCTCGTCAACATGGTCATGAACATCAACACCGCCGCGCTCGCCGAGGGCCTCGGCCTGGGCCAGGCGCTCGGCCTCGATCTCGACACCCTCCGCGAGATCTTCGCCCAGACCGGCGCGAACTCGCAGGTGCTCAAGACCGACGGCGAGGACATGCAAAACCGCGCGCACGACTGCTTCTTCTCCGCCGCGCACGCCGCCAAGGATTCCACCATCGCCTGGCGCCTCGGCTGCGAAGCCGGCCTGCACCTCCCGCTCGCCGCCGCCACCAAGCTCCAATACGACAAGCTCGTCGCCCTCGGCCTCGGCCAGCTCGACAAATCGGCCGTCGCCGAGCTCACCTTCCCCGGCCGCCACGCCTGAGAAAAGGTTACGGCCCGTCGACGGAACCGAACTGGATTTGCATTAGACTACGCCGGGCGCGCCTGCAAAGTAACGAGTCATGCAGGTATCCTTCCGCCGCCAGACCCTCTTGATCCTCGGGCTGGCCGCCAGTCTTTCCTTCGCCCTCATCGTCATCGCGTCGGACGAAGGTCTGCGCGACCGCCTCGGCACCACCTACTGGGTCATCGGGCTCGCGTTGATCGGGGCCATCCTGCTCGTGCTGGCCGGCTACGTCTTCGACCGCACCCTCATCGCCCGGCTGAAGGAGATCAACCAGCAGGCCACCGCCGCCCGCTCCCACGCCATCGATGTCGCCGAGACCGCCAACGGCGAGGACCCGGACGAGATCATGGGCCTCGCCCGCAAGATCGAACAGATGGCCCGCAGCCTCCAGCAATCGGAGGCCAGCTACCGCGCCATCGTCGAGGACCAGTCCGACCTCATCTGCCGCTACAAGTCGGACGGCCGCCTCACCTTCGCCAACGGCGCCTATGCGCGCTTCTTCGGCCGTCGCCGCCAGGATCTCACCGGCCAGCAGTGGAGCATGCTCGCCGCCGGCCACGCCCCCTGGAGGGCGAACGAATCCTGGCCGGAAAGCGCGACCTTCGAGACCGCCCTCGCCGACGCCGAAGGCCGCGGCTGCGTGATCCAGTGGACCCACCGCGCCATCAAGGACCGCGAGGGCCAGCTCCTCGAATACCAGGCGGTCGGGCACGACATCTCCGTGCGCAAACAGGCCGAGCTCGCCCTGCGCGAGGCCAAGGAGGCCGCCGAGTCCGCCGACCGCGCCAAGAGCGAGTTTCTCGCCATCGTCAGCCACGAGATCCGCACCCCGATCAACGGCATCATCGGCTTCTCCCGCCTGCTCCACGAGACGCCGCTCACCGCCGACCAGCTCGGCCACGTGGAAACCATCCGCCGCTGCGGCCAGACGCTCGAAACGCTCGTCTCCGACATCCTCGACCTCTCCAAGATCGAGGCCGGCCGGCTTGAGATCGTGCCCGGCCCCTTCTCCCCGAGCGATTGCCTGGACGATGTGCTTCGCCTGTTCTCCGAGCCCGCGCGCAAGGCCGGCCTGGCGCTCTCCGCCGAGCTCGCTCCGTCCGTTCCGCCCATCCTTCACGGCGACCAAAACCGCCTGCGCCAGATCCTGACCAACCTCGTCGGCAACGCCGTGAAATTCACCGAGCAGGGCGGCGTCACCGTGCGCCTGCGCGGGGAATTCGTCGCCGCCGACGACGCGGCCGCGACGGACGAGCGCCCCTTCCGCGTCCTGTGCGATGTGATCGACACCGGCGCGGGCATTCCCGCCGACCAGTTGCCGCGCCTTTTCCGCGCGTTCAGCCAGCTCGACACCTCCTCGACCCGCCGCCACGGAGGCACCGGCCTGGGCCTCGTCATCTCAAAACGCCTGTGCGAACTCATGCACGGCGGCATCGAGGTGGAGAGCGCGCCCGGCCGCGGATCCACCTTCCGCTTTCAGGTGCTGATGGCCTGCCGCCAGGGCGATTCGCAGCTTCCCTTCCCCCGTCCCGTCGCGACCGCCGTGCTCCGCCCGGCCTGAGTCGCGGGCAAGGGAGCGGGGCGCGTTGTCCTGGACGCGCCCGGATCGACGCGGTCCTCGTCCCACCCCGGCGCCGCGATGTATCCAGATTTCAAGCACAGAACGCCGGAAAGCGCGGACTGAGCCGGGCGCGTCCGCGCCTGTCCGCGCGATCCGTGGTCGAAATTCCGCCGCCCCAAAGTCCGAAGGCGCCCGGCCCGGCGGACCGGGCGCGCAAAAAAGCCCGGGCTGCGCGCGCCCGGGCTGCAAACGGCAAGGCGGATCGCGCGCCCGGAGCGGGCGGCGCGACAAACCTTACTTGGCGAACAGGGAGTCGATGTTGTCGCTCTCCACCTCGACGTCGGCGAACAGCCAGGACGAGAGGTAGCGCTCGGCGCAGGAGGGGATGATGACCACGATGGTCTTGCCCTTGTTCTCGTCGCGCTTCGCGAGCTGGATCGCGGCCCAGACGGCGGCTCCGGAGGAGATGCCGAGGGGGATGCCGTCCTGCGTGCTGACCTGC
>JAIXVY010000395.1 GCA_027482505.1 Opitutaceae bacterium
CGGCGCGACCGGGGTTTCGCCTAAGATGACGAATCCGCAAACCATCGCCTTGAACGCGCGCTCCCTGATGGTGCGCAGAGGACCCAAAACCCTTCTCGATGGGGTCTCGATCACGCTCCGCCCCGGCCGCGTCTTCGCGGTGATCGGCCCAAACGGCGCGGGGAAAAGCACCCTGCTGCGCGTGCTCGCGGGCGAACTTGTCCCCGACGAAGGCGAAATTCTTTTGCACGGACGACCTCTCTCCGCCTGGTCGTCGAGCCACCTCGCCCGCCTGCGCGCGGTGTTGCAGCAGGAAAGCGACCTGCGTTTCCCCTTTCGGGTCGAGGAGGTCGTTCGCCTCGGCCGCATTCCCCATGCGGGGGGCGGCGACTCCGCCCATGATCACACCGTCGCGCAGGAGGCGCTGCATCTGACCGGGCTCGCGCCGCTCTCGCAACGGCTCTACCCAACCCTCTCCGGCGGCGAAAAGCAGCGTGTTCACCTCGCCCGGGCGCTGGCGCAGCTGCGCCCCGCGCGAGGCGCATCGGCTCCCGCCGGCCGCGTGCTCTTGCTGGATGAGCCCCCCGCCAGTCTGGACCTGGCCCACCAACACGCCGTGCTGAAAATCGCGCGCTCGCTCGCCGTGCGCGAGCAGGTGGCCGTCCTCGCCATCCTGCACGATCTCAACCTCGCCCTGGGCTACGCCGACGAGGTCGTCGTCTTGCGCGAGGGTCGCTTGGTTGCGTCCGGCTCCGTTCGCGAAACGCTTTCCCCCGAATTGATCGCAAGCGTGTTCGGGGTCTCCGCGCGCCGGCTCGATCTTGCCGGCTACCCGCGAGGCCAGTTGCTCTTGGGGCCCGCCGCGCAGGCAATCTTGGACTGAACACGACGCGCATACCAGCCGGGAAAAAACGACAAACAATGTCGCCCATAAGCGACTGGCCAATTCGGGCCGCCGGCCTCGCGATTGAGGGCCTACCCGAAGTCCATGCCCGACTCCCCTGCTCTCCCCGCGCGCGTTGTTGGCGCAGCGCCCGATATCGCCGCTTCCGCTCCGGCGACCGTGCTCGCAGAACTCTCCAAACCAGGAAAGCCGATCAGCCGCGCGCTCGTCGGCGTTTTTTTCGAGGACATCAGCTACTCCGCCGACGGAGGTCTTTACGCGGAGCTGATCCAGAACCGCTCGTTCGAATACAGCTCGGCCGATCACCTCGGCTGGCACGCCTTCACCTCTTGGGAGTTGGTCAAGCGCGGGGGCGGACGCGGAGCCGTCGCCATTGATCGCGCCCTGCCCCTGCACCCGAACAACCCCCACTACGCCGTGGTGCGCGCCGAGGAACCCGGCGAAGGCGTCGGCCTGCTCAACACCGGCTGGGACGGTATTCCCGTGCGCGCGGGCGAGATCTACGACGTCTCTTTTTTCGCGCGCCAATGCTTCATGGGCGAGATGTGGGGGCCCGACTCCGACCCCGCCGGACGCCCCATGCCCGTCATCACCCGCCTCGAAGGCCCGGACGGGCGCCTGCTGGGCGAGGCGCGCTTCGAGATCGCGGGCGCGGACTGGCACCGCATCGAAGGAGAAATCGTCGCCGTCGCGACCGAGGAGGCGGCGCGCTTTGTCTTGCTCCTCGGCAAGCAAGGTGGCCTCGCGCTCGACGAAATCTCGCTCTTCCCGCGCAAGACCTTCCGCGGCCGGAAAAACGGACTCCGCGCCGACCTCGCCCAGACCATCGCGGATCTGAAGCCGGGCTTCGTGCGTTTCCCGGGGGGCTGCGTCGCGCACGGCAACGGGCTGGGCAACCTCTACCGCTGGCAAGACACGGTCGGCCCCGTCGAACAGCGCAAGGGCCAGCCCAACCTCTGGGGCTACCACCAGAGCGTGGGCCTCGGTTACTTCGAGTATTTCCAGTTTTGCGAGGACATCGGCGCGCTCCCGTTGCCCGTGGTCGCCGCCGGCGTTTGCTGTCAAAACTCCGCCCACACCCCCGGACGCTGCCAGCATGGCATCCCGCTCGCCGAGATGCCCGCCTACGTGCAGGAGGTGCTCGACTTGATCGAGTGGGCCAACGGTCCCGCCGATTCGCGATGGGGCGCGGTGCGCGCAGCGGCCGGACATCCCGAGCCCTTCGGCCTCAAATACCTCGGCGTGGGCAACGAGGACAAAATCACGCCCGGCTTCAAGGAACGCTTCCGCATGATCTTCGAGGCGCTGCGCGAAAAGCACCCGGAGATCGTCGTCATCGGCACCTCCGGCCCCTTCGCCCACGGCGAGGACTACGACCTGGGCTGGGCCTACGCGACCGAGCTCGGAGTGCCCATGATCGACGAACACTACTACGTGCCGCCGCAATGGTTCTGGGACAACCTGGGCCGCTACGACGCCTACGACCGCGCCAAGGCGAAGGTCTACCTTGGCGAATACGCCGCCCACGAGCCCGACCGGCGCAACACCCTCCGCTCCGCCCTCGCCGAGGCCGCCTGCCTGACCTCCCTCGAGCGCAACGGGGACGCGGTCGCCTTCGCCTCCTACGCGCCCCTGCTCGCCCGGCGCAGCCATACGCGCTGGGCGCCGGATCTCGTCTATTTCGACAACACCCGGGTGTATCCGACGCTTAACTACGAGGTGCAGCGGCTCTTCGGCCAAAACCGGGGCGACCTTTTCCTGGAAACCGGCGTTTCGGGCCTCGGAGACGCGGGCGAAAAGCTCGCGGCCTCCACGGTTCACGATCTCGCGAGCGGCGACGCCGTCCTCAAAATCGTGAACGGCGGCGCCTCCTCCCGGCCGCTGCGCATCCGGCTCGCCGGGTTGCCCGCCTCCTCGCGGTCCGCGGCGCTGGTGGTCTTCGCCGGCGCCGATCCCGACGCGTGCAACCAGGACGGCCAGGCTCCCGCCGTCCGGCCGGAGACCTCCACCGTTCCGATCTCGGAAGACTTCGATTTCCTCCTTCCCGCCAACTCGCTGGTCATCTTTCGCCTCCCCCTGCCCCGATGAAATCGCCGTTCCCCGCCTTGTTCCGCAGCCTTCTTTTCGCAGCCATCGCCGTGCATGCCTGCCGCGCCGCCCCGGCGTCCGGTCGAGCGAACACGGATGAAAGCGGCATGGCCGCCTACCTGCTCGTCTATTTCAAGGACGAGACCCACGGCATCCACTTCGCCCTGAGCTCGGACGGCTACCGCTTCACCGCGGTGAACGAGGACCGTCCGGTTTTCAAAGGCGCGGACATCGCGGAGCAAAAAGGCGTGCGCGATCCCTACCTGATGCGCGGGCCGGACAACCGATTTTATCTCGCGATGACCGATCTCCACATCTTCGCCCAGCGCGAGGGCCTGCGGACCACGGAATGGGAGCGAGACGGCGCCGCCTATGGCTGGGGCAACAACCGCGGCCTCGTTTTGATGACGTCGGCCGATCTGCTGGACTGGTCCCGCGCCTCGCTGCGCGTCGATCAGGCGTTCCCCTCCCTGGCGGGCATCGGCTGCGCCTGGGCGCCCTCGATGATCTGGGACGCGGACCGCCAGCGCATCCTCATCCACTTCACGATGCGCTTCGGCAACGGCGTCAACCGGCTCTACTACTCCTACGCCAATCCCGAGTTCACCCGGCTGGAGACGGAGCCCGCCCTCCTCTTTCGCTACCCCAAGGAGTCCGTCACCACCATCGACAGCGACATCGCCAAGGTGGGCGACAAATACGTCCTCGCCTACACGCCGCACGACCCGCACCCGGGCGTGAAACTCGCCGTTTCCGACAAGCTCGCCTCGGGCTACGTCTATCAGGACGAGTCCATCCCGGTGGAGCGCGGCGCGTGCGAGGCGCCCACGATCTGGAAGCGCATCGGCGAGGACAAATGGGTGATCATGTTCGACGCCTACGCCGCCAATCCGAACGAGATGGGGTTCACCGAGACCACCGACTTCAAAAACTTCGTTCCGCTCGGCCGCTTCAACCACGGCGTGATGAAGGCGGTGAATTTTTCCCGGGCGAAACACGGCGCGGTCATTCACCTCACCGCCGCCGAGGCGCGGCGCCTGGCGGACCACTGGGGCTTGAAAAGCTTTTGAGCCGGCCGCGTCGCCGGTCCGCGCGCAAGGAGGGATAAAAGCAAAACGGCGCGCCGGAAATTCCGGCGCGCCGCATGGAGCGTGACGCGAGTCGATCGGTCTGGGCCGCTTACTTGACGGCGACGGCCGACTTGACGAGTTCGACGAAGCTGCGGGCCTCGAGCGAGGCGCCGCCGATCAGGCCGCCATCGATGTCCTTTTGGGCGAGGAGCTCGGGGGCGTTGGCGGGCTTCATGGAGCCGCCGTAGAGGATGCGCACCTTCTGGGCGACGGCGTCGCCGAAGAGCTTCACGAGGAGGGAGCGGATGAAGGCGTGCACCTCCTGGGCCTGCTCGGTGGTGGCGACCTTGCCGGTGCCGATGGCCCAGACGGGCTCGTAGGCGATGACGACGCTGGTGGCGAGGTCCTTGGAGACGCCCTCGAGGCCGGCCTCGAGCTGGGTCTGCACGACCTTGAGCGTGCTGCCGGCCTCGCGCTCGGCGAGGGTCTCGCCGACGCAGAGGATGGGCTTCAGCTGGGCCTTGAGCGCGGCGATGACCTTCTGGTTGATGAAGGCGTCGGTCTCTTGGAAGTAGCTGCGGCGCTCGCTATGGCCGAGGATGACGTGCGAGACGAAGAGCGCGCGGAGCATGCCCGCGGAGATCTCGCCGGTGTAGGCGCCGGAGGCCTCGGGGTGCATGTTTTGGGCGCCGAGCTTCACGGTGGAGCCGTCGAGCTTGGAGGCGGCGGATTCGAGGCCGGTGAACGGAGGGCAAACCACGACATCGACGTCGTTCTGCTTGCCGACCTCGGCGACGATGTCGGCCACGAGGGCCGCGCCGTCGGCGGGGGTCTTGTTCATCTTCCAGTTGCCGGCGATGAGTTTTTTGCGGAGGGACATGTTGGGAAAGGGAGGGCGGGAGAAGGACGGAGGGAATAATTAACGCAGAGACGCAGAGGCGCGGAGAAAAAGAAAGATCGGAGGTTTTTTGTTTTCTCCTCTGCGTCTCCGCGTCTCTGCGTTGAAAAATCCTGCGCTCAGGATTCGAGGAACACGACGCCGGGGAGGGCCTTGCCTTCGAGGAACTCGAGGGAGGCGCCGCCGCCGGTGGAGCAGTGGGTGACCTTCTTGTGCACGCCGAACTTTTTGGCGGCCGTGGCGGTGTCGCCGCCGCCGACGACCGTCGTGGCGCCCTTCGCGGTGGCCTCGGCGATGGCGTCGGCCATGGCCTTGGTCGCGGTGGCGAAGATATCGAACTCGAACACGCCCGCGGGGCCGTTCCAGACGATGGTCTTCGATTCGAGGATGGCCTTGCGGTAGAGTTCGATGCTCTTCGGGCCGGCGTCAAAGCCTTCCCAACCGTCGGGAATGCCGCTCTCCATCGTGGCGGGCTGGGTCTTGGCGTCGGGACCAAACTTGTCACCGCAGACGAAGTCGACGGGGAAGATCAGCTCCACGCCCTTGGCCTTGGCCTTGGCCTCGAGCTCGGCGACGATCTCGGCGCCGGCCTTGTCGAAGAGGGACGAGCCGATCGCCATGCCGCGATTCACCTTGTGGAAGGTGTAGGCCATGCCGCCGCCGATGATGACCTTGTCGGCCTTGTCGAGGAGGTTGTTGATGAGGGGGATCTTGTCCGCGATCTTCGCGCCGCCGAGGATGGCGAGCAGCGGGCGGTCCGGAGCCTCGAGCACCTTGTTGAAGGCCTTGAGCTCGGCTTCCATGAGGAAGCCGGCGGCTTTTTGCGGGAGGGCGAC
>JAIXVY010000001.1 GCA_027482505.1 Opitutaceae bacterium
ATGGCCTGGTGGCGCGAGGCCCGCTTCGGCATGTTCGTCCACTGGGGCGTCTCCTCCGCCCTCGGCGGCACTTGGAACGGCCGCCAATACCCCGGCTACTCCGAACACATCCAGCGCGTGGCCAAGATTCCCGTCCCCGTTTACCACAAGGAGGTCGCCGGCGCCTTCAACCCCGTCGCCTTCGACGCCGACGCCTGGGTCCGCCTCGCCAAGGAGACCGGCATGGGCTACTGCATCATCACCGCCAAGCACCACGACGGCTTCGCCATGTATGACTCCAAGGTCAGCCCCTGGGACGTCGTCGACGCCACCCCTTGGGGCAAGGATCCGATGAAGGACCTCGCCGCCGCCTGCCGCCGCCACGGCCTCAAGTTTGGCTTCTACTACTCCCACGCCTTCGACTGGGGCGAGGAGAACGGCTCCGGCAACGACTGGGACTGGCCCAACCCGGGCGGCGACAAACTCCTCCACGGCTCCGAATGGTGGCTCAACTACCCCGAGTTCCTCCCGAAAATCCGCCGCTACGTGGACCAGAAGGCCATCCCCCAGATCCTCGAACTGATTAACAACTACAACCCCGACATCCTCTGGTTCGACACCCCCCACAAGATTCCGCCCGAGGAAAATCTCCGCATCTTCGCCGCCGTCCGCCAAGCCGCCCCCGGCATCGTGATCAACGGCCGCATCTTCCCCGACGACCGCCCCGACCTCCTCGCCCTCGCCGACTACGTCAACACCGGCGACAAACCCGGCGTCTTCGCCCCTCAGCCCGGCGACTGGGAAGCCATCCCCACCACCAACGACTCCTACGGCTACAAGGCCCACGACCTGAGCCACAAGCCGCCCGCCCACTTCATCCGCCTCCTCGCCAAGGCCGCCGCCCGCGGCGGCAACATCCTCCTCAACATGGGCCCTCGCGGCGACGGCTCCGTCGACCCCATCGACGTGAGGATCTTCCAAGGCATCGGCGACTGGTGGCGGGTCAACCACGAGTCCATCCGCGGCACCTCGCGCACCCCGCTCCCCCGCCAGACTTGGGACGGCGAATCCACCCTCCGGGGCGACACGCTCTACCTCCACGTCTTCGACTGGCCAAAGAACGGCCAACTCCTCGTCAGCGGCCTCCGGACCGACATCAAAAACGCCCGCCTCCTCGCCGCCCCCTCCGCCGGCTTCACCGTCACCCGCCTCGGCCCGCTCGACCAACTCGTTACCGGCCTGCCCTCCACCCCGCCCGACCCCGCCGACTCCGTCCTCGTCCTGCGCTGCGCCTCCGCCCCCGTCGCCGACGACGCCCGCCTCCTCTCGCCCTCCGTCACCCGCGACTCCCTCCACGTCTTCGACTCCGTCCTCACCCCTCCCGCCCGCTATCGCGCCGGTCGCGGCGAAAACGACGCCTGGTCGGTCAACTGGACCGACACCACCGCCTCCGCCACCTGGACGCTGCGCCTGAACGAACCGGCCTCCTTCGACGCCAGCCTCGTCTACGACGCGTCCGAGGGCGCCAAACGCAGCCGCCTCGTCGAGGGCGACGCCGGCAAGGAGCTCGCCCGCGCCCACGCGGGGGCCGGCGGCTCCTACGTCGTCTCCGTCGGCGGACAGACCGTGGCGCGCCAGGTCAGGCTCGGCCGCCCCATCCAGGAACCTCTCGGCCGCTTCACCCTCCCCGCCGGCCGCCACGAGATCCGCGTCTCCGCCTCGGAAATCACCGGCGAGGAACTCTTCCGCCTGCGCCGGCTCGTCCTCGACAGGGTCGGACCGTGAGCCCGCTTCACACCACCCGGCCTGCCCTCCCCTTAACCTTTCGCCCGCCAATACCCGTGCCTGCCCATTCCCTTTGCTTTCCCCGCGCCCTCGCGCCGCTGCTCGCCTCCGCCCTTTTCGCCTCGGCCGCGGCGGCGCAACCCGCCCCCGCTCCCACGCCGGAACAACGCGCCCAGCGCGGCGCCCGGCCCATGCTCGTCGACAACCTGTCGCGGCCCCTGCGCTACACGCCCGACAAAGGCGACTTCGTCATCGTGAACGGCGACGAGTTCTTCAACCGCCCGCTCTACGGCGGTGGCAGCCCCTTTCGCGTCGACGCCGGCGATCGCCCCGAGCTCTCGCTCTTCCTCCCCGGTCGCGGCGGCAATCTCCGCCTCGGCATCTCCACCGCCGACGGCCCGCGCTGGCTCCACCGCGCCGACCAGATCGTCGCGCGCTACCGGCCGGGCTCCATGGTTTACGAAATCTCCGACGCCGCCTTCGGCCCCGGCGCCGTGCAGGTCGTGGTCCTTTCGCCCGGCGAGGCCGAGGGCGCCCTCGTCCGCGTGGAGACCCGCGGCTTCGACCGGCCCGTGGAAGTCTTCGCCGCCTTCGGCGGCATCGAGGGCGGACGCGGCGGGCGCGACGGCGACATCGGCACGGAACGCGAACCCGTGCGCGAATTTTTCCGCCTCAAGCCCGAATTCTGCGCGGGCAACGTGTTCAAGATCGAGGGCGACACCTTCGTCGCGACGACCAAGGCCGGCGTGATCGGCGGCATCCTGCCCCCCGGCGCCACGCTCCATGTCGCCCCCGCCGAATCCTGGGACTCCCCCGCCGAGATCCTCCGGCCCGCAAGCCCCGCGCCGGAGCGCCCGGTCGTCGTCGGCCGCGCGCCGATCGAGAACGCCCGCCCCGTCTTCATCGCCCTGCAAAATCTCGGCGGCGGCAAATCCGCCTCCGAGGTCCTCGAAATCTACCAAAAGGTCGCCGAAGCCTCCGCGCCCGAAGCCGCCGCGCCCGGCGTCGCGCCATGGCGCCGCGACGACCTGCCCGCCCTCTTCGCCCGCGCGGAGGCGGAGCGAAAGGCCGTCGCCGAACGCGTGGTCGTCACCACGCCCGATCCCTTCGTCAACGCCGCCGTCGGCGCCCTCAACATCGCCGCCGACGCCATGTGGGACCCGCGCCAGTCCGGCTTCGTGCACGGCGGCGTCGCCTGGCGCGTGCGCCTCCTCGGCTGGCGCGTCGCCTACGCCGGCGACTCCCTCGGCTGGCACGAGCGCACCCGCACGCATTTCGACGCCTACGCCGCCCGGCAAAACACGTCGCCGGTCCCGGACGCGTTTCCCCCGGCAAACCCCAAGGACAATCTCGCCCGCCACGAGGACGCGCTCCACTCGAACGGCGACATGACGCGCTCCCACTACGACATGAACCTGGTCGGCGTGGACACGTTTTTCCGCCACCTCCTCTGGACCGGCGATCTCGACTACGCGCGCCGCCAATGGCCCGTGATCGAGCGCCACCTCGCCTGGCAGCGCCGCCTGTTCCGCCGCGAATTCGGCCCCGATAAACTCCCGCTCTACGAGGCCTACGCCTGCATCTGGGCCAGCGACGACCTCGCCTACAACGGCGGCGGCGCCACCCACTCCACCGCCTACAATCTCTACCACAACCGCATGGCCGCCCGCATCGCCCGGCGCCTCGGCCTCGACGCCAGCCCCTACGAGCGCGAGGCCGGGCTCATCGCGCGCGGGCTGCGCGAGCAGCTCTGGCTCGGGGAGCGCGGCTGGTTCGCCGAATGGAAGGACCTCCTCGGCGACCAGATCACGCATCCCTCGGCCGCCGCCTGGACCTTCTACCATACGATCGACTCCGAGGTGCCGACGCCCTTGCAAGCCTGGCAGATGACCCGCCAGGTCGAGCACGAGCTCCCGCGCTTCGACATCGCCGGCCCCGGCGTGCCCGCTGGCAACTACACCATCGCGACGACCAACTGGATGCCGTTCACCTGGTCGCTTAACAACGTCGTCCTCGGCGAGTCCGTCCACACCGCCCTCGGACTCTGGCAGGCCAACCGCCCCGCGACCGCGTTTCCGCTCTTCAAGGGCGCGCTGCTCGACAGCATGTATCTCGGCATCTGCCCGGGCAACGTCGGGATGTGCACCTGGTTCGATGTGAATCGTCGGGAATCCCAGCGCGATTTCGCCGATGGCGTCGGAATCCTCTCCCGCGCGCTGCTTGAAGGCCTTTTCGGCGTCACGCCCGACCTCGTCGATGGCGAGATCAAGGTGCGCCCCGGCTTCCCCGCCGATTGGAACGAGGCGAGCATCCGCCACCCGGGATTCGATTTCGCCTTCAAGCGCGAACACGAGGTCGAGCGCTTCTCCTTCGCCTCGCGTTTCGACAAGCCCGTCGCGCTCCGCCTCCAGGTCGGCGCGCTCCGCGACACCGTCGCAGGCGTCACCGTCAACGGCCGGCCCGCCTCCTGGCGCGTGCTCGAAGACTCCGTCGGCCTCCCGCGCGTGGAAATCCTCGCCCCCGCCGCCGCCTCGCACGAGGTGCGCATCGCCTGGGCCGGCCGCCCCCCGGCCCCGGCCCCGGCCGGGCAGGTGGTGAAACAGGGCGATGCGCTTTCGATCTCCGCGGGCGCGGACATCACCCGGCTTGAAGATCCCCAGGGCGCGTTGCGCGACGCGAAATCCTCGGGCGCCTCCCTGACCGGTGTCGCCGCCGGCCTGGCCGGGCACCGCACGCTCTTCGCCCAGGTCGCCCAGGGCGCCCTGCGCTGGTGGCAGCCGGTGCCGCTTGAAGTCCGCGCCAAAACCGAGGCGCCGCGCGCGGTGTTCACCACCGATTGGAGCAAGCCCGTCGACCCCGCGCGCCTCGAACCCGTGCCGCTCGCCGGCCGGTTCAACGACCGCGTCTCGCAAATCTTCCGCAACGACTACCTCGCGCCGCGCTCCCCCTTCGTCTCGCTCGCGATCCCCAGGCACGGCTTCGGCTCCTGGTGCAAGCCCATGCAGCAGTTCGATGTCGACGACGCCGGCCTGCGCGCGCTCGCCGCGAAAAACGACGACATCGTTCGCCTCCCCAACGGCGTGCCGCTCGCCACCCCGGGCGCGGACGACGCGCCCAACGTCGCCTTCGTCTCCGTCTGGGACCGTTTCCCCCGCCAGATCACCGCCCCGCTCTCCGGCAAGGCCTCCAAGATCTACCTCCTCATGGCCGGCTCGACCATGGCCATGCAGAGCCGCAAGGACAACGGCGAGGTCGTCGTCGCCTACGCCGACGGCACCACGACGCGCCTCGGCCTCGAAAATCCCACCACCTGGTGGCCGATCGACGAGGACTACTTCATCGACGACATCGCCTTCAGACGCCCCGGCCCCCTGCCCCTGCGCATCAACCTCAAGTCCGGCCAAATCCGCGTGCTCGAGGAAACCGCGTTCAAGGGCCGCGGCCGCTCCGTGCCCGGCGGCGCCGCCACCGTGCTCGACCTCTCGCTCGATCCCGGCAAGGAGCTCAAATCCATCACCGTCCGCGCCATCGTGAACGAGGTAGTCATCGGCTTGATGAGCGCGACCCTCCAACGTCCATGACGCGTCCTCCGCCAGCAGGACCCGCCTCCTTCGCGCCCCGCCCGCGCGTGCCGCCGGCCGCCCCGCGCGTCGTCGCCGCGCCTTAGCCACCCCGACCATGCCAACCCGCCTCCTCCTCTTTCCCCTCCTGGCCTTCGCCCTCGCCTGCCCGCTCGCCGCCGCCCCGGCCCCCGTCTCCACCGACCCCGCCGAGGTCGCCGCCCGCCTCGCCGCCATCCGCACCCCGCCCGCGCCCGCCACTCCGCGCATCAACGGCGCCCGCGTCGTCGGCGCCCGCCCGGAAAAACCCTTCCTCCACCGCATCCCCACCACCGGCGAGCGCCCCCTGCGCTGGTCCGTTCGCGGCCTCCCCCGCGGCCTCGAGCTCGATCCCGACACCGGCATCATCAGCGGCGTCACTCCCGCGAAAAAGGGAACCTACACCCTCCGCCTGCGCGCCTCCAACGCGCTCGGCAAAACCTCCGCCGAGCTCGACCTCGTCGTGGGCGACACCCTCGCCCTCACCCCGCCCATGGGCTGGAACAACTACAACGCCTTCCGGCTGCGGATCAGCGATTCGCTCATCCGCGCCCAGGCCGACGCCCTCGTCTCCTCCGGCCTCGCCGACCACGGCTACGCCTACGTCAACGTCGACGACGCCTGGGAGGGCGTCCGCGCCGCCGACGGCTCCATCCAGGGCAACGAGCGTTTCCCCGACATGGCCGCCCTCGGCGCCCACATCCACTCCCGCGGCCTCAAGTTCGGCATCTACTCCTCCCCGGGCTTCGAGACCTGCGGCGGCTTTGTCGGCAGTCTCCATTACGAGGAACAGGACGCCCGCGCCTTCGCCTCCTGGGGCGTGGACTACCTCAAATACGACTGGTGCAGCTACATCGTCGACGCCGGCCGGCTCGCCGCCGACCGCCACGCCGAGCTCCTCCCCGCCCACGCCGACCGCCTCCGCTCCCTCGCCGCCGAATACGGCCCGATGCGCAACGACCGCCGCCGCCCGCGCCCGCCCGAGATGTCCGCCCGCATGAAGGAGATCGAGGCCGAGCAAAAACGACTCCTCTCCGCCATCCCCGCCGAGACCCTCCTCGCCATCGAGCGCGACATCGCCGTCGACGCCTACCGCGCCATGGGCCGCGCCCTCGAGGCCTCCGGCCGCGACATCGTGTATTCCCTTTGCCAATACGGCGAGGCCCGCGTCTGGGAATGGGGCCCCGAGGTCGGCGGCCATCTCTGGCGCACCACCCGCGACATCACCCCCCGCCTCTCGGCCATCCTCGGCATCGTCAACCGCCAGAAGGGCCTCGAAAAATGGGCCGGCCCGGGCCGCTGGAACGACCCCGACATGCTCGAGATCGGCAACGGCGCGCTCACCCCCGACGAGATGCACATGCAGATGACGCAGTGGTGCGTCCTCGCCGCCCCGCTGCTCATCGGCACCGATCTTACCAGGCTCGACCCGCTCGTCCTCGGCATCCTCGCCAACCACGAGGTCATCGCCGTGAACCAGGACCGCCTCGGCCGCCAGGGCTGGCTCCTCCGCAAGACCGGCGACGCCGAGATCTACGTGAAACCGCTCGAGGGCGGCCGCTGGGCCGTCGCCCTTTTCAACCGCGGCGAAAAGCCGCTCGTGATCACCTTCGACCGCGCCGAGCTGAAACTCCCCGCCGCCGCGGCCGTCCGCGACCTCTGGCGCCAAAAGGACCTCCCTCCGTCGGCTCCCGTCACCTTCGTCGTGGCCGCCCGCGGGGCGGAGTTCGTGTCGGTCAACCCCGGCGAAAAATGACCGGTCTCCGCCACCTCCGCTTCCGGACCGCCGTCCTCCTTTTGTGCGCCTTCGCGCCGGGCGCGGCCGCCGCGCGCGCGGAAAACGCACCGGCCTCCGACGCCGTCGCCTTTCCGGAAACCGTCGGGCAACGCGACGCCCGCACCGCGTGGTGGCGCGAGGCCCGGCTCGGCTTGTTCATCCATTGGGACATGTCGAGCGTCGCCGGCACCGAGATCAGTTGGTCGCGCAAGGGCTCTCGTCCGCTCGACATCGGCCGCGATCCCGCCGGCTACGTCGAGGACCCGGCCTACGACCGGCTCTACCGCCGCTTCAACCCGGAGCGCTTCGACGCCGGGGAATGGGTGCGCCTCGCGCAGGCCGCCGGCATGCGCTACGTCGTCTTCACCGCGAAGCACCACGGCGGCTTCTGCATGTGGGATACGAAGCTCACCGACTACTCCATCATGAACACGCCGTTCAAACGCGACGTGGTGAAGGAGCTCGCCGAGGCCTGCCACGAGGCGGGCATGCGCTTCGGCATCTATTACTCGCAGCGCGACTGGCATCACCGCGACTACGGCATCGGCGACAACGCCCGCTACCTCGACTACATGCACGGGCAGTTGAGGGAACTGCTCACAAACTACGGCACCATAGACATCCTCTGGTTCGACAGCTACGGACGCGGCGACCCCAAGACCTTCTGGCGCGTCGCCGACGCCTGGGCGCTCATCAAGACCACCCAGCCGCAGATCGTCATCAACGACCGCCTGCGCGCGCTCCGCTCCCCCGGCAATCTCCCCGAGCACGGCGGCGACCACGACACGCCAGAGCAACGCGTCGGCGGCTACCGCGACCAGCGCCTTTGGGAATCCTGCATGACCATCGTCGACGCGCCCAATCACGACGGCGGCTGGTCCTATCGCCCGGACGGAAAAATCAAGCCGCTCAAGGAATGCATCCAGATCCTCGCCTCCTGCGCGGTGGGCGACGGCAATCTTCTCCTCGGCATCGGCCCCGACTCGACCGGCGTCATCCCCGCAGACCAGAACACCCGCCTCCTCGAACTGGGTGCCTGGCTGCGCACCCACGGCGAGAGCATCTACGGCACGCGCGGCGGTCCCTACAAACCCTGGAAATACGGCGGCGCCACGCGCAGGGGCCGCACCGTTTATGTCCACGTTTTCAAATGGCTGGAGCCGACGGTCGTGCTGCCCCCTCTCCCCGCGCGCGTGGTGCGCGCTCGGCTGCTGCGCGGCGGCGAGGTCGACGTCACGCAATCCGCCGCCGGCCTCGTGATCAGCGTGCCAGAGAAGGACCGAGACCCCGCCGACACCGTGATCGCCCTCGAACTCGACGCCGACATCATGAACGTCGCCGCGATCACCGTCCCGCCGGCCAAAGACGCCGGCCTGTTCCCCGCCGAGGTGAAACGCGTGCTCTTCCTCGGCGACAGCATCACCCACGCGGGCGCATATGTGGACTACGTCGCCGCCTACCACCGCCTGCGCCACCCCGACCGCGCCATCGAGTTCATCAACGCCGGCCTGCCCAGCGAAACCGTCTCCGGGCTCTCCGAAGAAGGCCACGCCGGCGGCAAGTTCCCCCGCCCCGTCCTTTCCGAGCGCCTCGCGCGCGTGCTCGCGAAAACCAAACCCGACCTCGTCGTCGCCTGCTACGGCATGAACGACGGCGTCTACCAGCCCTTCGACGAGTCCCGCTTCCAGGCCTACCGCGACGGCATCGAGCATCTGCGCCGCGCCGCGAAGGAAGCCGGCGCTCGCCTCATCTTGGTTACGCCGCCGGTTTTCGACGAAGTCCGCGGAAAAAAAACCGGCTACGCCGCGGTGCTTGATCGCTACTCCGCCTGGCTCGTCGCCCAGCGCGCCGCCGGCTGGGACGTGATCGACGTCCACACCCCGATGCAGCGGCGGCTCGAAGCCGGCCGCGCCAGGGACCCGCTCTTCGCGTTCGCCAAAGACGGCATCCACCCCGGCGACGAGGGCCACTGGCTCATGGCGCAGCAAATCCTCGCCCAACTCGGCGCCGACGATGTCGCCTCGGTTGCGAGCGCCGAAGCGCTGGCGTCCGACTACCCCGGCGGGCGCGCCACGCTCGCCGCCATGCAAAAGGACAACGCCCGCTGGCGCGACGCCTGGCTCACCGCGACCGGCCACACACGCCCCGGCCTCAAGGAAGGCGAGCCCATCGAGATCGACCCCGCCACCGGCCGCGCGCGCTTCGCGCCCAGGCCCCGGGCCGACTGAAAGCGGAATCGCATGCCCCCCTCGGCGAACCGCCTCCACCGCCTCTTGCCGCACGCCTGCGCGGGCCTCGCGCTGTCCGCCGGCGCCGTGAAGGCCGCCCCGGCGGCGCGATGGAGCTTTGACGACGAAACGGCTCGGGAATGCGTCTCCGGCCGCGTGGACCGGCTCGTGGGCCGGGCGGCGTTCGCCGACGGCGTGCGGGGACGCGCGCTGAAATCGGACGAGTTCTCGACCGCCGTCACTTGCGCGGCCAAGGACGCCCCCTCGCTCGCGTCCGGCGAACTGACCATCGAGGCTTGGATCGCCCCGCGCGCGTTCCCGTGGAACGAGGTGCCCGTCGCCACGCAGCGCGCCGCCGACGCGGGATGGTCGTTCACGATCGATTACCAGGGCCGCGTCGCGCTCGCCGCCCGCGTCGGCGGCGCGTGGGTCGTCGCCCGTTCCGCGGCGGCGCTCCCCGGGCTCGACGAATCGCTGCGCTTCGCCGGCGAGCCGGGACCAGACGAAGCCAAGATAGCCCGTTTTGGCGACGCACGTCCCCTGCCCTCGATTCCGCTTCTGCGCTGGACCCATGTCGCGGGCACCGTCGGCGCGAACGGCGAGGTGCGCGTCTACATCGACGGCCGCCTCGCCGGCGAGGCGCGCGGCGACGGCAAACTCGAACCCGCGGACACGATGCTGACGCTCGGGCGCACCACCTCGCCCCTGCTCCCGCTCTTCCTCGCGCGGCCTCGCGCCAACATCCCGCGCCTCGCCTCCTTCGACGGCCTGCGCGACGAGATTTGCCTCCATGCGCGGGCGCTCGAAGCGTCGGAGGTGATGTCGGCCTTCGCCTCCTCCCGCACCGCCGCGACCGACAACCCGCCGCTCTCCTTCCGGCGCATGCCCACCGCCCAGGAATGGCCAGGCCGCTTCGGCGCCTTCTCCGCTCGCCTGCCCTACGACGAGGACTGGGACCGCACCCGCCGCTTCGACCGGGATCAGGACATCTTCGTCCGCTTCGACTCCACCCCGTGCACCTTCGTCGCGTGGAACGGCACCATCTACCCGATCTTCTACGCGGAGACCGGCGATGTCGGCCAGCAATTCGAGGCCTTCGAGACCTGGAGCAAGGACGGCTGCCACGAGGCCATGATGGATCGCCAAAACCGCCAGTCCTCGTGGCGCATCGTGGAAAACACCCCCGCCCGCGTCGTCCTCCACTGGCGGCACGCCCTCGTCGCGGTCAACGGCAAGCCCGTGAACGTCGACCCCGCCACCGGCTGGGGCGACTGGGTCGACGACTACTACACCATCTATCCCGACGCCGTCATCGCCCGCCGCACCACCCTCCGCTCCTCCAAGCCCGTATCCAATCATTCCTACGCCCAGGACAATTCCGTTCTCCAGCCGGGCCTCATGCCGTGGGACGTCTACGAACGCGAACCGCTCTCCGTCGCCAACCTCGCCGGCCAGGAAACCATCTTCACGATGGGGCGCGGCCACCGCGGGCCGGCCGACCCCGCGTTCGCGGGCCCGGCCGTGATCCAGTTGCACCGCTTCCGCACCAAGTGGAAACCGTTCATGATCGCTCCGCCCGGCGAGGTCTTCGGCGGCGCCTGGACCAACGACGAGCCCTGGCCCTGGTTCCTGCCTTGCTGGCACCACTGGCCGACCGCCCAGCTCATCGAGTCCGACGGCTCGATCACCTTCGTCGAAAACGGCCGGCCCAAAAGCTCCTGCCTGACCAACGGCTGGGGCTACGGGGACATCAAGCGCGACGCCGTCATGCTCACCGAGAACTCGCTCACCCGCTTCGCCCTCCACGGCATGACCGACCTGACCGCCTCGGCGCTCGCCCCGCTCGCCCGCTCCTGGCGCCAGCCCCCGGCGCTCGCCGCCGACACGGCCGGCTTCGTCTCCGCCGGCTGGTCCGTCGCGGAACGCGCCTACCTCCTCGACCGCGCCGGAGCCCCCGCGTCCGCCGAACTCGCCGTCACGATAGCCGCGACCAAGGAGCACCCGCTCGTCCGCCCCGGCCTCGTCCTCCGCGGATGGGGCGAGGCCGCCTGCGCCGTCACGCTCGACGGCGCTCCGCTCGTCGCCGGCCGCGATTTTCGCATCGGCCATCGCCCCACCCCCGCCGGAGTCGACCTCGTCGTGTGGCTCGATCTTTCGGCCGACGCCCCGCTGCGCCTCGTTTTCTCCCCGCCATGAAACCCCGGCTCTCGCTTCTGCTCGGCTGCGTCGCTCTGGCTGGCGCGCTCCGCGCCGACACACCGGCCGGCGCCCCGCTCCCGCCCGCGCGGCCAAACCTCATCCTCCTTCTCACCGACGACCAGCGCTGGGACTCCCTGCGCGCCGTCGGCGATCCCGGCCTGCAAACCCCGAATCTCGACGCGCTGGCCGCCCAGGGCCGCCTCTTTCAAAACAACTTCGCCACCACGCCCATCTGCGCCGCCAGCCGCGCCTCGATCTTCACCGGGCAATACGAGCGCCGCCACGGCATCGTCGACTTTCGCGCGACCCTCCGGCCCGAGCGCTGGGCGGAGACCTACCCGCTCCTGCTCCGCGCCGCCGGCTACCACACCGGCTTCGTCGGCAAATTCGGCGTGGGCGGACGCGCCGCCGTCCAGGCCCGCGCCGCCGACTTCGACTACTGGCGCGGAGTGACCGGGCAGGGCGGCAACCGTTTCATCGACCCCAAGAACCCCGACCGCGTCCACGCCACCGCGCGGCAGGGCGACCAGGCCCTCGAGTTTCTCCGCTCCGCCCCCGCGGACGGCCCGTTCTGCCTCTCGGTCAGCTTCCTCGCCCCCCACGCCCGCGACGACCAGCCCCGCGAATTCGAGCCGGATCACCGCGACGAATCGCTCTACCACGACACCGTCTTCGCCCGCCCGCCCACCGTGGCCGGGGAATACTTCGACCGCCTGCCGGATTTTGTCCGCCGCTCCGAGGCGCGACGGCGCTGGCAAAACCGCTTTTCCACCGAAGAACAGGCCCAGGCCACGCTCCGGGATTATCACCGGCTCGTCGCCGGCATCGACCGCGAGGTCGGACGCCTGCGCGCCGAACTCCAAAAACTGGGCCGCGCCGACGACACCGTCATCCTCTTCACCTCCGACCACGGCTTCGCCCTCGGCGACCGCGGCCTGAGCGACAAATGGTTCATGTATGAGGAATCCATCCGCTCGCCCTTGGTCATCCTCGACCCCCGCCTGCCCGAAGCGCTGCGGGGCCGTCCGGTCGACGCTCTCGCGCTGAACATCGACCTCGCCCCCACCCTCCTCGATTACGCCGGTCTGCCGGCTCCTCCGGCCATGCAGGGACGCAGCCTGCGTCCTCTCCTCGAATCAACCTCGCCGCCCGCGGACTGGCGCCAGGAATTCTTTCTCGAACACCACTACGCGGCCGAAATCATCCCGCCCAGCGAGGCGGTCCGCACCACCCGCTGGACCTACATCCGCTGGCTTTCCCCCAACCCCGAGCAGGAGGAACTCTACGACCTCGAGGCCGACCCGCTCCAGAGTCGGAACCTCGCCGCCGACCCGGCCTTCCAGGACGTGCTCGCCCGCCTCCGCTCCGCCCACGCCGGCTACACCCACAGCTTGCGTTGAAACCGCCGCGCCCGATCCACCCGATGTTCCTCGCCCGCCTCATCCCCGCCCTGCTCGCGGTCCTCGTCTCCATCCCCGCGCAAGCCGCCCCGCAGGAAGCCACGCTGCTCTGGTATCGCGCCCCCGGAGCCCCGACCATCATGGAGGCCCTCCCCGTCGGCAACGGCCGCCTCGGGGCGCTCGTCGCCGGCGGCGTCGCGCACGAACGCATGCCCCTGAGCGAACAAACCGTGTGGTCCGGCGGCCCCCACGATTTCGACAACCCCGAAGCCCTCTCCGCCCTCGCCGAGTCGCGCCGCCTGCTCTTCGCCGGCCGCTACGCCGAGGCCGACGCCCTCATCCGCCAAAAACTCGTCTGCCGCTGGGGTCCGGACATCCAGGACTTCTTCGGCAACTTCCAGACCCTGGGCTACCTCGACCTCGGCTTCGAGGGACACGACGGCCCGGTGGAAAACTACCGCCGCGAGCTCGATCTGGCCACCGCCGCCGTCCGCGTGCGCTACCAGACCGGCGGGGCGACCTACTCGCGCGAGATCATCGCCAGCCATCCGGACGGCATCCTCGCCGTGCGCCTCGCCTGCGACCGCCCCGGCCGCCTCTCCTTCCGCGCCACCCTCGGCCGCCCCTCCGCCCCGGAGGAAAATTTCCCCGCCACCGCCGGCCTCAAGCTCACCGATCCGGTCGCGGTCGCGACCGAGGGCGGGGACGGTCTGGTCATGCGCGGCCGCCTTTACCAAAACCGCCAGCCCGACGGCATGCGCATCCTCGGCCGCCTTCGCGTGAAAATCTCCGGCGGCTCGGTCCGCGCCGAAGGCGGCTCCCTTGTCGTCGAGGGCGCAGACGAGGCCGTGCTGCATCTCGCCGCCTCCACCGACTACGCCGGCCGCGATCCCGAGGCCGCCAGCCTCGCCGCCCTCGCCGCCGTATCGGAAAAGCCCTACGCCGCCCTCCGCGCCGCCCAATCCGCCGACCACGCCGCCCTCTTCTCCCGCGTCTCCCTCGACCTCGGCCGGACCCCGGCCTCCGCCCTGCCGACCGACGAACGCCTCGCCGCCTTCGCCCGGGGCGAGGCCGACCCCGCCCTCGCCGCCCTCTACTTCCAGCTCGGCCGCTACCTGCTCATCTCCTCGTCCCGCCCCGGCGGCCTGCCCGCCAATCTCCAGGGCCTCTGGGCCGAGACCATCCGCACCCCCTGGCACGGCGCCTACACCGTCAACATCAACCTCCAGATGAACTACTGGGCGGCCGAGTCCGCCAATCTCGCCGAGACCGCCGCACCTTTGCACGCCTTCATCGCGGGTCTCGTCGCGCCCGGCTCCCGCACCGCCCGCGTCCACTACGACGCCCCCGGCTGGGTCGCCCCGGTCCACGCCACGCCCTGGGGCTTCACCTCGCCGGGCCACAATCCGGGCTGGGGCCTCTTCCCCCTCTCCGCCGCCTGGCTCTGCCGGCACTTGTGGGAGAATTTTGAATACGAAGGCGATCCCGCCGCCCTCCGCCGTTCCTGGCCGGTCATGAAGGGCGCCACCGAGTTCGTCCTCGCCTGGCTCGTCCCCGACCCCGCCACCGGCCTCCTCGTCTCCGGTCCGGCCAATTCTCCGGAGAACCGCTTCATCGCGCCCGACGGCGCCAAGACCTCGTTCAGCATGGGTCCCTCCATGGACCAGCAGATCGCGTGGGATCTGTTCACCAACGTCCTCGCCGCCGCCCGGGCGCTCGACATCGAGGACGCCTTCACCACCCGCGTCGCCGCCGCCCTCGCCAACTTGCAGCCCCCCCGCGTCGGCCCCGACGGCCGCCTGCTCGAATGGGCGCAAGACTACCGCGAAGTCGATCCGCACCACCGCCACATCTCCCACCTCTTCGGCCTATACCCGGGGCGCCAGTTCACCCGCGCCGACACCCCCGCGCTGGTCGACGCCGCGCGCCGCTCCCTCGACGCCCGCGGCGACTCCGGCACCGGCTGGAGCCTCGCCTGGAAAATGGCCCTCCGCGCCCGCCTCGGCGACGGCGACCGCGCGCTCGCCCATCTCCGCGCCCTCCTCCGTCCCGTCGAACCCGAGCGCACCCTGAGCATGTCGCGCGGCGGCACCTACCCCAACCTCCTCTGCGCCCACCCGCCCATGCAGATCGACGGCAACCTCGGCGCCACCGCCGCCATCGTGGAGCTGCTCCTCCAGAGCCACGAAACCCTTCCCGATGGCCGCCGGGTCGTCGACCTCCTGCCCGCCCTTCCCTCCGCTTGGCCGGAGGGTTCCTTCTCCGGCCTGCGCGCCCGCGGCGGGATCACCGTCGACGCCCGCTGGTGTTCCGGCCTCCTCGAGGAGGCCCGCCTGGTTTCCCGCGAAACCCGCGCCGTCGTGCTCCGCGTCCAAGGCCGCGCGCACCCCGCCAACCTGATCGCGGGCGAGCCCTTCGTCTTCAAGCCCGCCCCCTGACGCCCACATGCCCATGCACCGCCCCCGCTTTCTCCTCCGCCTGCTGCTCGCGACCCTCGTCCTCTCTTTCGCGACCGTAGCCCGCGCCCTCGTCGCCACCGCCTACTTCCCCGCCGCCGGCGCCACGTCCGTCCCCGCGGACACGCCCCTCGCGCTCACCTTCGACGCGCCGCCCGCCCTCGGCTCCTCCGGCGCCATCCGCATCTTCAACTCCGCCGGCACCCTCCTCCAGACCATCGACCTCGCCCTCAACAACGCCGGCCGCACCCAGTCCCGCGCCATCGGCGGCGCCACCTAC
>JAIXVY010000014.1 GCA_027482505.1 Opitutaceae bacterium
CGACGGAGAGGGGGCCGCGGTAGCCGGTGTCGTTGAGGGCAACGATGATGTCCTCGAACTTGATGTCGCCGTGGCCAAGGGAGCGAAAATCCCAATGGCGGCGGCTGTCGCCGAAGTTGGTGTGGCCGCCGAAGACGCCGACGGTGCCGTCGCCGTGGCCCCACCAGACGTCCTTCATGTGGGCGTGGTAGATGCGGTCGGAGAAGGCGCGGATGAACTTCACGTAGTCGACGCCCTGGTAGCCGAGGTGGGAGGGGTCGTAGTTGAAGCCGAAGCGCCTGTGGTGCTTCACCGCGGCGAGGGCGCGCTGGGCGGAGGCGATGTCGAAGGCGATCTCGGTGGGGTGCACCTCGAGGGCGAAGTTGACGTCGGCCTTGTCGAAGGCGTCGAGGATTGGGAGGAAGCGCTTGGCGAAGTCGGCGTATCCGGCTTCATAATACGCCTGCGAGGTCGGCGGGAAGGCGTAGATGGAGTGCCAGATGGAGGAGCCGGTGAAGCCGTTGACCACGGCGGGGAAGGCTTCCTTGCGGGCGGCGGCGCCGGGCCGGGCGTCGAAGAAGGTCCGGGCGGCCTTGGCGGTGAGGGCCATCTTGCGCGCGGCGCGCTTGCGCACGCCCTCGGGATCGCCGTCGCCCCAGACGTCGGGCGGCAGGATGGCCTTGTGGCGCTCGTCGATGAGGTCGCAGATCGCCTGCCCGACGAGGTGGCTGGAGATGGCGTGGCAGGCGAGGCCGTGGTCCTTCAGCAGCTCCCACTTTTGGTGGACGTATTTCTTGCTGTTGACCGCGGCGTCGACGTCGAAGTGGTCGCCCCAGCAGGCGAGCTCGAGGCCGTCGTAGCCCATTTTTTTCGCGAGCGGCGCGAGTTGTTCGAGGGGAAGATCGGCCCACTGGCGGGTGAAGAGCGTGACGGGGCGGGGCATGGCGATGGGAGGGGGTTGGGGAGGAGAACGAACGCGGTGATTTGCGCGCGACAAGCGGGTGCGGGGCAAGTGCTTTTGCAGGGAGAGGACGGGCTTGCTGCGAAACGGTTCTCGCGACAGCATCCGGGGCACCAACCCCCACGACCCCATGATGCAGCATACGTTCTCCACCTTGGGCTGCCCCGAGCTGGATCTGGATGGAGCAATCGGCCTGGCCGCGCGCCATGGCTTGCATGTCCTTGAGCTGCGGACCCTGAGCAACTCGACCGATCTGCCGGCGTGGTTTCAGGAGCACTACGGCTCGCCCGCGGGCCTGGCGGCCCATCTGCGGCAGCGGCATGTGAAGGTCTGCGCGCTGGGCACGTCTTTCAAGCTGGTGGGCCACGACGACATCGATCGCGCCCAGCTGGAAAATTTCGTGCGCTGGGCGGACGAGGCCGACGTGCCATGGCTGCGGGTTTTCGACGGCGGCAAGCGCGGCGACGCGGGCGAGGTGGCGGAGGCGTCGGCCGCGCTGAAATGGTGGCGCGAGCAGCGGATTAAAAACAATTGGGCGGTCGATCTCCTGGTGGAGACGCACGACGGCTTCGTCGCCAGCGGCGCGCTGCACGAGCTGATTTCCCATGTGCCCCAGGTGAATCTGCTGTGGGACGCGCACCACACCTGGAAAAAGGGCGGCGAGGCGCCGGCGCTCACGTGGAAGACGGTGCGCAACCATGTGCGTCATATCCACGTGAAGGACAGCGTGGCCCGTCCCAGCCCGAACGGGAGCCACCCCTACACCTATGTGCTGCCGGGCGACGGCGAGTTTCCCATGGCGGAGCTGCGCCACGCGCTGCGCGAGGACCGCTACAACGGCGTGCTTTCGCTCGAGTGGGAGCGCATGTGGCACCCGTATCTGCCCGAGCTGGACAAGGCCCTGCACCACGCCGCCCAGGCGCGCTGGTGGTAAACGCGCGCGGCAGGAGGCGTCTCGCGAGCGCCGCTTATTGGTAGAGCCAGTAGCGTCGGGTGAGCTGCTGGTAGATGGCGCAGCGGCGGGCCCAGTCCGCCTCGAAGGAGTCCAGGTTCACCCGCGCGCCGTCGCGCACGAGGGCGTTCCACCAGGCGGTGCTGCCGACGTGGATGTTGAAGGAACGCGTCTCGCGCGGGCCCAGCTTGGCGAAGGGGTTGGGCGGATCGTAGACGCAGGCCAGACGCATCATCTCGAAGCTGAGCTGGGTGGGGCGCCAGGCGTTCCAGTCCGCGACCTCGACATAGAGGGCGTTGGTGGGTTTGCCGGCGGCGTCGTTCACGGTGATGATGCGATAGGCCAGACCCGGGATGGCGAGGCGTTCGAGGTCGGCCTTGAGCTGGGCGGGGGTTTTGCCTTTGAAGCTGATGGCGCGGAAGGGGTGTTCGCGGCCGGCGCCGTGACGGAAGCCGCTGTATTCGCAGCCGAGCCCGACCATGGCGTAGCCGACGACGGCGGCGAAGTCCTGCACGAGCGGCGAGGTGGGCACGAAGCGCAGGCCGGTCTCGGGCCAGCGCATGGAGCGTTTCCAGCCGCGCATGGGGATGACGGTCAGCTTGCCCTTGGCGCGCACCTCCTCGGGCACGTCAAGGACGCCGGGGGCGGCGGCGGCGATGCGAGCCAGCTCGCCCATGGTCAGGCCGTGGACGTAGGGGATGCGAAAGGCGCCGACGCCGCTCATCCACTCGCGATCCAGGTGGGGGCCGTCGACCTTGAGCCCGCCGAGTGGATTGGGGCGGTCGAGGACGATGACTTCGAC
>JAIXVY010000415.1 GCA_027482505.1 Opitutaceae bacterium
CACGCGCATCGTGGATCTGCTCGTGGCCGACCTGAACAAGCGCCTCGCCGAGCGCCGTGTCACGGTGGAGTTCGACCAAAAGGCGAAGGAGTGGGCGGCCGAGAAGGGCTACGACCCCGTCTTTGGCGCCCGTCCGTTGAAACGTTTCCTGCAACGCCACGTGGAAACCAAACTCGCCCGCGCTCTTGTTTCCGAAGAAGTGTCCGACGGAGCCAAGGTTAAATTCACAGTTTTGGGCGGGGAGCTCGCCATGAAATCCTTATAAGTAGGAAAATAATTGCATTTTTTTAAGGAAATGTAAGGTTTTACGCATGAAAATAACCGTAGAACTCGATGATGCCACCTTGAGTGAACTCATGGCGGTGACCAACGAGCGCAAAAAAGGTCCGGCCGTCGCGCAGGCGGTGGAGGAGTTTTTGAAGCGCCGGAAGGCCCGCGAGTTCGGTCGTCTGCTCATGGAGGGCGCGTTTGACTACCCGGAGCAGACCGCGGCGGAGAAGGCGCGGCAGGATTCTTGAGCGACCCTGCGCGAGCCATGGTCCTGGTTGACTCCTCCGTCTGGATCGAAGCCGCCCGTCGCCAGGGCGACCTCGCGACCAAGGTCGCGCTGCGCGCGCTGCTCGACGAATACGAGGCCGCCTGGTGTTCGCCGGTTAAGCTCGAGGTGCTCGGCGGCGCGCGTCGCGAGGAGCGCCGCGCGTTGGAGATGGTTTTCGGCGTGATCCCCTATGTCGCGTGCGGCGAGCCGGAGTGGGACGCGGCCAAGGCTCTCGCCTGGCGCGCCCGCGAGGCCGGCCACGCGCTGCCGTGGAACGATCTCCTGATTTCCGCCACGGCGGCCGCGCGCGGCTGGCGGGTGTTTTCGCGCGACGCGCATTTCGCGACGTTGGCCGGACTCGGGGGCGCGCCCCTCTACCAGCCCGGCTATGGCGGCAGTTATCAAGGCGACGTGGAAGGCTGACCGGCCCCGCCTGGTGCGGTAGGCCCCGCGTTTTTACCGTTTGCTTCGCGGCGGCGGGGGCCGCATGGGTTTTCGTTCCTTCTTTTCCATGAGCCTCGACGCGCCCACGCCAGTGTCCGTTTCCGATGCCGCCGCGCTGCGGTTTGGCATCGCCGCGGCCCGTTTCAACTCCGCCCTCGTCGACGCGCTCGTCGCCCGCGCCACCGCCACGCTCGTCGCGGCCGGCGTGCCCTCCGCCTCCGTCGAGGTCGTCCGCGTGCCGGGCTCGCACGAGGTGCCCTGGGCGGCCCAGCGGCTCGCCGCCACCGGACGGTTTCACGCCGTGATCGCGCTCGGCGTGCTCATCGCCGGCGACACGAACCACCACGAGATGGTGGGCGACGCGGTGGCCCATGCGCTCATGCGCGTGTCGCTCGACACCGGCGTGCCCGCGATCAACGGCGTCGTCGTGGTAAATACCCGCGAGCAGGCCGAGAAACGCACCACCGGCGAATACGACCGCGGCGCCGAGTTCGCCGCCGCCGCGCTGGAAATGGCCTCCTTGAACAAATCCCTCTCCTGAGATGAGCAACAAAGCCCTCTTTGCCCAGCGTCGCGACGGTCGCGTGGCCGCGCTCCAATATCTTTATTCTTGGAGCCTGAACCGGCCCGAGCGTCTGGCCGACGACCTCAATCTCTTCTTCGAGAATCTCCAGATCGCCGACGGCAAGCCGCGCGAGCACTACGCCTTCGGCGAGGAATTGATCCACGGCGTGATCGAGCACGGAGACGACATCGACGGACGCATCCGCGGGCTCGCGCAAAACTGGGACTTTGATCGCATCGCCCGCATCGACCTCGCCATCCTGCGGCTCGCGATTTTCGAGATGGTCTATCGCAAAGACATCCCGCCGGTCGTCTCCATCAACGAGGCCATCGATCTCTCCAAGCAATTCTCCAACGCCGACGCCAAGCGCTTCATCAACGGCATCCTCGACAAGCTCAAGGACCAGGTCGGCCGCGACGCGCGCAAGGTCACCTGAACGGGCTAGGAGCATGGAGAGAGGAGCAGGGAGCCAGCCGCGGCTTCGCATTCTTGCTCCGATTCCGGCTCCACGCTTCTTGCTCCCGGCTCCACGCTTTCATGTTCGGTCTCTTCAAAAAATTTAAGGACGGCCTCGCCAAGACCGTCGCCGCCATCGCCGGCAAGACGCGGTCGCTCTTTGGCGGGCGCAAGATCGACGCCTCGTCGCTCGACGAGCTCGAAGAGGCGCTTATCACCGCCGACTTTGGGGTGGAGACGACCGACGAGATCCTCTCCGAGATAAAGGAGGCCTACCGCAAGGATCCCCAGCTCCAGGGCAAGCAGGCCGCCGAGCTCGGGGCCGCGGTTCTCAATCGCGTCCTCGCCGGAGGCGCCGGCCAGCCGCTCCTGGAAAAACGCCCCGACGGCTCGCCCGCCGTGCTCGTGATGATCGGGGTGAATGGCTCCGGAAAAACCACCACGACCGCGAAGCTCGCCTGGGCCCTCCAGCAGCAGGGCAAATCCGTGCTCGTCGCCGCGTGCGACACGTTTCGCGCCGCCGCCGTCGAGCAGCTCAAGACCTGGGCCGAGCGCCTCAACCTCGACATCGTCTCCAGCCACACCGGCGCCGACGCCGCCGCCGTCGCCTACGACGCGCTTCAGGCCGGCAAGAGCCGCGGCAAGGATGTCGTCATCATCGACACCGCCGGCCGCCTCCACACGAAGAGCAACCTCATGGAGGAACTGGCTAAAATCCGCCGCGTGCTGCAAAAGCTCGACCCCGCCGCGCCGCATTTTTCCTGGCTCGTGGTCGATGGCTCGCTGGGCAGCAACTCCATCGAGCAGGCGCGCGTTTTCCACCAGAGCTTCGGTCTGACCGGGCTCGTCGTCACCAAGCTCGACGGCACCAGCCGCGGCGGCGCGGTCGTCGGCATCTGGCGCGCGCTCAAGCTGCCGATCCACTACGTGGGCCTCGGCGAGCAAAAGGAAGACCTGCAACCCTTCGACCCCGAGGCCTACGCCAAGGCGGTCTTCGGGCTCGAGGGCTGAGCCCGCTCAGCCCGGCCCGTCGGCCGGGATCGATCCGCGGCCGGTCTTGCCGCGCCCATGATCGAGCCTACTCCGGTTTCGGCAGGTCTCGCGCCCGCTTCAGGTGCGCGCCGCGCTTGAGCGGCTTGGGCGTTCCGGCGTCCTCGGCGGTGGCGCGGATCTGCTTCAGCTCGTCGAACTGCTTGGGCGACATGAGCCGCCGCGGCACGCGCTTGGCGGCCTCGTCGACCAGACGGTCCCAGAGCTCGGTCGTGATCGGTTCGAGCGGTTCCCAGGGCTGGTGATGGCCTTGTTTGCGCGTCCATGTGACGTCGCCGCCGTGAAAAACGGCCAGCACCTGATATTTTCCCTGCTCGGGATCGTCGCGCACCCACCAGCCGAATTCCATTGCCATGATGGCTCGCGATAAAGGCGGCGGTCCCGCCCCGTGCGAGCGCAAAGCGGGCTTGCCGGCGCGCGGGAGAGACACAGGCATGCGGCCATGTTTCGCCGTTTGTCGCGTCTTTTGCCCGCCTGCCTGCTTTGCCTGTGCGCCGGGACCGCGCGACTCGCGGCCGATCTCGCCGCCGACCTGGCCGGAATCAGTGTCGAGGCGTCCGGAGGCGCCGCGGCCCACGGGGCGCTGCGCGGACTGCGCGCGGTGGGGGTGACGAGGGTGGGGGAGCGAGAGGCGAGTTTTATCCTGTATGCCGAGCGTCCCGACCGTCTGCGGGTGGAATCGCTCGGGCCCAACGGCTCCCTCGTCCGCGGCTGCGACGGAGTCCATGCGCCTTGGAAAAAAGACGACCCCCTGGCGCCTGCGCGCCGGCTCGGCCGCGAGGAGGAGCGGGAGTTCCTCTTCGACGCGGATTTCGACCAGCCCCTTTATGATTTCGCCCGCCGGGGCATAAGCCTCGACTTCGCCGGCGACGCGGTGGTGGACGGCCGCCCGGTCCAGAAGCTCCTCGCCATCGTGCGCTTCACCCAGGTCGTGACGCTCTACATCGACGAGGACACCCGGCTCCTCGTGCGTCGCGACCAGACGCGGCGCGTCCAGGGGCGTGAAACCGTGCTGGAGACCCATTATTCCGACTTTCGCCCCGTGGCCGGCGTGCTTTTGCCCTGGCGGGTGAAGACCGTCGCCGACGGACGGGTGCTCACCGAAACGCTCATCGAGACGATGGACGCGAATCCGTCGCTGCCGCCCGGCTTTTTCGCGCCGCCCGCCGCCGATTGGCCCAAGCTCTAGGAGCTGTCTTCAAAATAAAGCGGTGTGGCGTGACGAAGAAAAATAGGCTCGCCCAAGGCGGCCGAGGCGGAGGTGGGCCAGAGGCCCATGCCGCCTCGGGCAACGCCGGGCCAGCCCCTTTTTCTCGCCACCCGAAGGGCCGGGGCGGAGCCGGTCTAGGGCGGCGTTGGGCGCGATGGGCAGGGCGCGCCGCGCCCAGCACCCTCGCCCCCGCCTTGCCCTCGACCGGCTGCGCTCCCAGCGCCACACCGCTTTATCTTGAAGACAGCTCCTAGCTTGCCAGCGCGCGAGGCCTGTCGCGAGGCTGCGGGCATGGCCCTTTTTGGTTCCCTCTCCACCGTGCGCGCGCAGATCGCGTCGTCGCCGGCCTTCGAAGTCGCCTTCGCCTACGTCGAACGCTGTCTCTCGCCCGGCTCCGCCGAGGCCGCCCGGCTGGCCGCCGTGCCCGCGGGCAAAACCGTGCGCGTCGAGCTCGAGCAGGGCGTCTTCGCCCTGGAGCAGGCCTACGAGGCCAAGCCGCCCGCCGATGGAAAATGGGAGGCCCACGAACGCTACATCGACGTCCAGGTCGTGATCTCCGGACGCGAACTCATGGGCGTGATCGAGGTTTCCGAGCTGAAGCTGACCGAGGATTATCGCGCCGAGCGCGACCTGATGTTTTTCGCCCCCGCGCCCGGCGGATCCACCCTGAAGGTGGGCCCGGGCGGCGTGGCGGTTTTCTTTCCGGCCGACGGCCACATGCCCTCCCTGGCCGACGGGGCCCCGGGCGTGGTGCGCAAGACGGTGGTGAAGGTGCCCGTGGCCGGCGCCGCGGCCCGCGCCTGAACCGCGGACGCGCGACGTGAACTACCGCCACCACTATCACGCGGGCAACTTCGCCGACGTGCTCAAGCACGCCGTGCTTCTGCGCCTGCTCGCCGGCCTGCAGGCCAAGGAAAAGGGTATCCTTTATCTGGATACGCATGCGGGGCGCGGCGGCTACGACCTCTCCGTCGCCGCGGGCGGAGCCTCCCGGCCCCGCGCCCCGGAGTGGCCCGCCGGGCTGGGGCGCCTGTGGACGCGGAGCGACGCGCCGCCGGCCGCGGCCGGCTATCTCGCCGCCGTCCGGGATTTCGACGCCGCCGCGCGCGCGGCGGCCGGGCTCCCCGACGCCGCCGCCGGCGAGGAGCCGCGTTTCTATCCCGGTTCGCCGCGGCTGGCCCACTCCCGCCTGCGGCCCCAGGATCGCGCCGTCCTGTGCGAAAAGCACCCCGAGGAGGCGGCCGCGCTCGCGGCGGAGTTCTCCGGAGCTCGTCGCGTGTCCGTGCAGGCCATGGACGGTTATGTCTCCACCAGGGCCTTTCTTCCTCCGCCCGAACGCCGCGCGCTCGTTCTCATCGACCCGCCCTTCGAGGCCCAGGATGAATGGGCGAAGTCGGCCGAGTCGCTCAAGGAAGGCATTCGGCGCCTGCCCGGGGCCACCTTTGCCTTTTGGTATCCGCTC
>JAIXVY010000389.1 GCA_027482505.1 Opitutaceae bacterium
CCCCTGCTGGGAGCTCCGGGGTCAATCGTGCCGATTGACCATCTACGCCTCGGGGCTCCGTGGATGTGGTTTGTGCTCCCCCAGCTCCGCGGTCTCGGCACCAGCCATAACGCGACCTACTATGGCATCGAAAACGCGGCGGAGGCCGCGGCCTACCTCGCCCACCCCGTCCTCGGCGCGCGACTGCGCGAATGCGTCGCGGCCATCCTCGTTCATAAAGACAAGAGCGCCCACGCGATCCTAGGCTCACCCGACGACGGCAAGTTCCGCTCCTGCCTCACGCTCTTCCGCGCCGTCGCGACTGCGGATGATTCAATCTGGCAAGCCGCCCTCGACCAGTTTTACGCCGGCGAAGCCGATCCCACCACGCTGAGGCTGTTGAGCAACTGAATCGGTGGCGCCCACCGCGCCTCCCCGAATAGACTACGGCTCACCAAACACGGCGGGGCTGGCATAATGCACCTTGTGTAGCAGTTTGGTCTCCCGGACTCTGACGAATGCATTCCGAAACCGTTTCGCCCTGGCGGACCCGCTTTGAACTCAGCACCTGCGCCGCGAGCGAAATGTCGACCGCCATTCCCGCGGCTTTGCCGGGCATCGCGGTAATCTATGCGGCGGACAATCAAGCCGAGACCATCTTTCTCGTGCTCGAATCGCGCGCCGGCAGCCTGCGCGACCTCTGCACCCGCCGCCTTGCCACCGCCAAGATCCCCGCCGGCACTTCACTGCTTGTCGCGTTCCGCATCCTCGCGCCGGAAAGCGGCGACGCCGAAGCGGTGGCGGCCTCCTGCCGCGAACAACTCAGCCTCGCCAGCGAACTCCGCCGCGTCCTCCGCCCGGCGATGCGTTAGCAGCCAGGTCAGGACCCGAGTATGGCCAAGTTTTGTTGCGGCCTGGAGCCTGCTTTGACCGTGCATGGGGCAAGCAGGGGATTCCCCCATAAACCAAACAGGTTTTTGCGGTTTTGCCGAGGCGGCCGGCCCGGTCCCTAGTCTGCGACATGACCTCTTCCGCCCCGAAAAACACGATCTGCCTCTGGTTCAACAACGACGCCGAGGAGGCGGCGCGTTTTTACGCCGCAATCTTTCCCGACAGTCGCGTCACGGCCGTGCATCGCGCGCCGTCCGACTATCCGATGGGCAAGGCGGGCGACGTGCTCACGGTCGAATTCACCGTGCTCGGCATACCCTGCCTCGGCCTCAACGGCGGACCGCTTTTCCCGCATAGCGAAGCCTTTTCTTTCCAGGTCGCGACCGATACGCAGGAGGAGACCGACCGCTACTGGAATGCCCTCGTAGGCAATGGCGGCAAGGAGAGCGAATGCGGCTGGTGCAAAGACCGCTGGGGCATCTCCTGGCAGATCACGCCGCGCACGCTCACCGAGGCGCTGGCGGCGGGTGGAGAGGAAGCGAGGCGCGCCTTCGAGGCGATGATGACCATGGGCAAGATCGACGTTGCCAAGATCGACGCCGCGCGCCGCGGTTGAGGCATGGCGGGCGGCGTTTGCGCCAAAAAGAAAACCTAGCGGTTCTTCTTTTCGCGCTTCGCGGCCTTTTTCTCGGCCGGGGTTTTGAGCGCCTTCTTTTTGGTCTGTTTCTGGGAGTTTTGTGATTTGGCCATGGGACTCGTTGGGTGGTTATTCGGACGCGAGCTTACTTTTTCTTGGCCGCCGCGGCCTTGGCCTTCGTGGCCTGCTGAGCCGTGATCACGGCCTGCTTCTTTTGGGTCACCACGTTGGCCTTCGCCTGTTTTTGCGTGGCCTGTTTCTGATTCGATTTCGGAGAGCGGTCGCCCATGGGATTCGGTTTTAAGTTTTGCGCCGCAGGGGAAAACGCTCCCTCGCCTGCGCTCGTCTTTTATCCTTCGACGCCCGTTCACTGGCGAGAACCATATCCGTAAATCACTGGAATCTGAATAATTGTGCCCAATTTTTACCAATTCGGAAACAATTAGACGTCTCAAGCGCGTGACGGGCCAAGCCCTTGCCCGCTTTGCCATCGGCTCGCGCGCTATTGGGTCGTGATCGCGGCGACCACCTTTTAGAATGCCGGGGTTGGCTGCTCGATTCCCGGGTTCGCCCGCGCACCCTTATGAGAGACGATTATCTGCAGGCCGCCCGCAAAGTCATCGATGACCCCAACATCTTGATCAACGTGATCTCACGCCGGGTGAAACAGTTCAAACGCGGCAGCCGCCCGCTGGTGGTCTCGCTCGAAAAACTCGCGCCCGAGGACATCGCGCTGCGGGAAGTCATCGAAGGCAAAATCACCTACGCGATGCCGACGGCCGAAGAGCTCGCCGCCCGCTGATCGACCGCCGCGGTTCAATTCCGGAACCGAGGATTTCACGGATAATGCGCGGAGTGCCAAGATTCCGATCCGCGCATCGTCCGCGTTGAGCCGCGTGATCGGCGGCCGCCCTGGGCAAGTGGAGTCGGATAACGAAGAAAGCCGGAGCGCGGAAGGAAGCTGCTTCGTTCGTGCCAAATGCGGAATGCGTGCTTCGATCCCATGGCATGCCCGCCGTCGCGCCGATTTTTTCCGCCCCCGCCCCCTGTGTTCGCGTCGTGGCCAGTTTCGCCGAACTGGTGGCCACGCCATTCTCGGGCGCGGTGAACGCTCTTTGCTGGCCGCGCGCGCTGGCGGGGGACTTTGACGAAATCGCGGCGGTGGCCGGACCGCTCGACGAGATCACGACCCTGGAGGAGGACGACCTGCTGTCGCTGCGGCTCAGCCCCGCGGGAAAAGTCGCCCGCGCGCAGCTCATCTCGGATCTGCGCCTCCTGCGCGAGGCCAGCCTGGAGCCATCTCTGGATCTCATTCCCGCCTATCCGCGGGAGCCCGAGCCCGGCCCCGTGCCGATAGACGTGTATGACTGGCACGCCGACAGCGCCAACACCCTCGCCGACACCTTCCTGTGCAGCTACACCGTGGCGGCCTCGGAGGGCGTGGCGAACGAGGATACCATGCGCCGCGTGGACATTCCGGAGACTCGGGCGGAGTTGTTGAAAATTCACGGCGGCCCGGACGACGCGCGCTTCGCGGACTGGTGCCGCGAGCGCTGCTACGATCTGCACTACGCCGCGCTGCCTCGCGCGCGGCCCTTTTCCTTCGGCTTTGGCAATATGTGGCGCATCGCCACCCAATGTCCGGGCAGTCCGGTGCCGCCTAGCATCCATCGCGCGCCGGCCACGAAACCGGGCCAGCCACCGCGCCTGCTGCTGATCAGCTAGGGTTGCATTCCGCGCAATCCTTGGCGAACGCCAGAAGGCCACTGCGGCCCAAAGGCATCCACCGGTGGCATCAGCCTGAAGGCCCTGGCCCCCGCCTAGCCCGCGTTGGCGGCCTCAAGCTCCTCCCAGCGGGCGAAGGCGACGGCGTGCTCCTGCTCGATCTCGTGCAGGCGGGCCTCGGCGGCGCGGACCACCGACGCTTCTTGCTTAAAGAACTTCGGATCACCGAGCTTGGCGGCCAGCTCGGTCTGCTCGGTCTCCAATTTCTCGATACGCGCGGGCAACTCTGCGAGCTCGCGCTGCTCGCGATTGTTGAGTTTGCGGCCCGCGGATTTCGCGGGCGCGGCGGCGGGGGCGGAGGCAGGCGTGGCGATGGCGCGAGCGTTGGCTTTGGCCACGACGATGGGGGCTTTGGATTGTTTGGCTTTTTCGGTCACCCAGTCGGTGTAGCCGCCGATGAATTCCTCGATGCCGCCCTTGCCGTCGAAGACAAAAGTGCCGGTGACGACCTCGTCGAGGAACTTACGGTCGTGGCTCACGACGAGCACGGTGCCCTCGAACTCGACCAATAAGTTTTCAAGGAGGTCGAGGGTCTCGGCGTCGAGATCGTTGGTCGGCTCGTCGAGCACG
>JAIXVY010000049.1 GCA_027482505.1 Opitutaceae bacterium
ACCGCAAGGACGGCACGCCCTGCTGGCTTGAAATCGAGGTGCAGCCCCTTCGCGACGACCACGGGGCGCCCGGCGGCTACATGGCGATCGAGAGCGACATCACCGCGCGCAAGGAGGCGGAGCAAAAACTCACCGCCAGCGAGCAAAGCCTGCGCGCCCTCACCGACCACGCCCCGGGCGTGCTGTTCCAGTTCGACGTCGCGGCCGACGGCGCGATTTCCGTGGCGCTGCTCAGCGCCGGGTTCGCGGAGCTTTTCCGGCGCGATCCGGCGCCCTTTCTCCGCCGTCCGGCGCGCCTCCTCGCCCTAGTGCCCCGCCGCGAGCGCGCCGCGGTGCGGGAAGCGCTGCTGCGCGCCGTGGCGCGGCGCGCCCCCTGGACGGGCGTATTCCCCGTGCGCGCGGCCGACGGCGACGCGCACTGGGTGGCCGCGCGGTCTTCGGTCCACGCCCGGCCGGACGGCTCGCTCGCCTGGTTCGGCGCGCTGGCCGACATCACCGAGCAGCAGGTGGCCCGCCGCGCGGCCGAGCAGGCCAGCGCCGCGAAAAGCCAGTTCCTCGCGATGATGAGCCACGAGATTCGCACCCCCATGAACGGCGTGATCGGCATGACCTCGCTCCTGCTCGACACCCCGCTCGACGAACGCCAGCGCGAGTTCGCCGAGATCATCCGCTCCAGCGGCGAGGCGCTGCTCGCGCTGATCAACGACATCCTCGATTTCTCCAAGATCGAGGCCGGAAAGCTCGAGCTGGAAAATGCGCCCTTCGATCTGGCCGAATGCGTGGCCGGGGCCATGGACCTGTTCGCCCCGCGCGCGGCGGCGAAGGGCATAGACCTTCTGTGCGAGATAGCCGAAGGCGTGCCGCGGGAGATCTACGGGGACCCGGCCCGCCTGCGCCAGATCCTGGTCAACCTGGTCGGTAACGCGGTCAAATTCACCGACCAGGGCGAGGTGCACCTCGCCGTGCGCCCTCTCTCGGAGGCGGACGGCTCGCGCCGGCTGGTCTTCAGCGTGCGCGACACCGGCGTGGGCATCCCGCCCGAGGCGCGCGGCAGGCTCTTCTCCGCTTTTTCGCAGGGCGACGCCTCGACGACGCGCAAATACGGCGGCACCGGCCTGGGGCTGGCCATCAGCCGCCGGCTCGCCGAGATGATGGGCGGACGCATGTGGGCGGAGGGGGGGCCGGGGGCCGGATCCATGTTCAGCTTCGACATCGCGCTCGGCCCCGCACCGCCCCGCCAGCGCCGCGCCCCGTCGCCGCGTGCCGACCTGCAAGGGTTGAGCGCCCTCGTGGTGGACGACAACGCCACCAATCGCCGCATACTCTCCGACCTCGCCTCGCGCTGGGAGCTGCGCGTCCGCGCCGCGGCCGACGGTTCGGAGGCCCTCGCCCTGCTTCGCTCCGACGAGGCGTTCGACCTCGCCGTGCTCGACATGCACATGCCCGGCATGGATGGGGTGGAGCTGGCCCGCGCCATCCGCGCCTTGCCCGACCGAGGCGGCCTGCCCCTCGTCCTGCTAAGCTCCATAGGCCAGGATCTCGCGCCCGAGGAGCGGGCGCTCTTCGTCGCCTGCCTGGCCAAGCCGGCCAAGCCCGCGTCGCTGCACGATGCGCTGCGCCGCGCCGTCGGACGCGACGAGGGCAAAGGCGCCGCCGCGGACGGCGCGGCCGAGCGCGCCGCACGCGAACCCGACGCGCGCCCCGAACGCGTGCTGGTGGCGGAGGACAATCCGGTCAACCAGCGCGTGGCGGTGCAGATGCTCGGCCGCCTGGGCTACCGCGCCGATCTGGCGGGCAACGGCCTGGAAGTGCTCGAGGCGCTGCACCGCCAGCGTTACGACGTGGTGCTGATGGATGTGCAAATGCCCGAGATGGACGGGCTGGAGGCCTCGCGTCGACTGCGCGCGCAGCCCCCGCCGCATGGCCGCCCCTGGATAATCGCCCTCACCGCCAACGCCATGGAGGGCGACCGCGAAGCCTGCCTGGCCGCCGGCATGGACGACTATCTCAGCAAGCCAATGCGCGTCGACGCCCTCGCCGCGGCGCTGGAGCGCGCCGCGGCCCGGACGATATGATCAGGCCGGCGCGGGCTTTTCGTCCAGCACCCGGCGGATCGCAACCGCCAGCTCCTGGGCGGAGAAAGGCTTGCGCAGCGTGGCGCGCACGCCGGCCCTGCGCAGTCCAGCGTCGCCCGTTTCGCCGGTGTTGGCGTCGTAGCCGGTCATCAGCAGGATGGGCAGCCCGGGCCGGATTTCCGCGAGGCGCTCCGCCAAGTCGAGACCGCTGAGCCCGGGCATGGCGACGTCGCTGATCACCAAATCCACTTCGTGGGGACGCGCGCGCACGCGCTCCACCACGGCGGGGCTGTCCTCGCTCGTCTCAACCCGGTAGCCCAGCTGGGTCAGCATGATTTGCGCAAGGTGCAGGATGGGCTCCTCGTCGTCGACGAGCAGAAGGCGTTCGCCGTTTCCGAGCGGCATGGCCTCGGCCACGGGCTTGGGCGGCTCCTCCGCCAACGGCTCGTGGGCCGGGAAGTGAAGCTCGAAGCACGTGCCCTCGCCCGGCGTGCTGCGCACGGTGACGGATCCGTCGTGCGCGCGCATGACGCCGTGGACGACGGACAGGCCAAGGCCCGTGCCCTCGCCCGGCCCCTTGGTGGTGAAAAAGGGCTCGAAAATGCGCTCGATAACCTCGGGGCTCATGCCGTGGCCCGTGTCCGAAACGGTGAGCCGCACGTGCGGCCAGGCGCGGTGATCGCCGGCATCGCGGGACGCGTCGGGCCGGCCGTCGACGAGCTCGAGCTTTAAACCGAGCCTACCCGGCCGGCCGGCCATGGCATGCGCGGCGTTGGTTCCGAGATTCATCAAAACCTGATGGACCTGCGTGGCGTCGGCCAGCACGCGGGGGAGCCCGGTTTGGAACGCGACATCGAAGACGATGGTCGCCGGAACCGTGGCCCGAAGGAGCGCGAGAGGTTCCTCGAGGACCCTGGCCAGATCGAGCGGCCGGCGCTCCTGCCGTCCGGGCCGGCTGAAGGTGAGGATCTGCCTGACCAGCGACGTGGCGCGACGACCGGCCTGGGAAAGCGCGCGAATGTAGGCCGCGGCCTGCGGATTGGAGTCTTTGATCTCCAGCTGGAGCAGCTCGGTGTAGCCGTTTATCGCCGCGAGGATGTTGTTGAAGTCGTGGGCGATTCCGCCGGCGAGCGTTCCGATGGCCTCCATCTTTTGCGCCTGCACCAGCTGCTCCTCCAGCTTGCGGTGTTCGGTGATGTCCTCCGCCGTGCCGACAATGCGATAAACACGCCCGTCGGCGTCCCGAATCGGATAGGCGCGGTCCCGAATCCAGCGCATCGTTCCGTCGGGACGTATTATGCGATACACCTCGTTGTAGTCGCCGGCGGCCTGGCGAAGGGCGGCCCGCTCGATGCGTCCCCGATCGTCGGGATGAATGGCGGTGAGCCAGTCCTCGGAACGCGTCAGCACGTCGGCGGCCGGCCGGCCCCAGATCATCTCGTAGGCGGGGCTGACATACAGAACCGAGCGTTTTTCGGGATCACTCATCCAAAAAACCTCGTGGATATTCTCCGCCAGCTGCCGGAAACGCTCCTCGCTGGCGCGCAGCGCCGCCTCGGTGCGCCGACGCGCGGTCACATCGAGCTGGACCGCGATGTAGTTGGACACATTGCCCGTTTCGTCCCGGACCGGCGTGATGGAAAGGTGGTTCCAGAACGGGGTGCCGTCCTGTCGGTAGTTGAGCAACTCACCCTCGTAGGTGCGCCCGGTCGCGAAGGCCTCGCGCATCGCCGCGACCGCCTCCGTCGAGGTGCCCGGCCCTTGGAGCACGCTGCAGGACCGGCCGATGACGTCGGACGCGGCGTAACCCGTGATCTGGGTGAAGGCCGGGTTGGCGTAGACGATGCGACGCCGCTCGTCCGCGAGAATGACGCCCAGCGGCAGCGAATCCAAAGCCTCCTCGCGCAGACGCCGCGAGGCGTCGCTCGCGCGCAGCGCCGCCCGCTCCCGGCTCAGCTGCGCGCGATGAAAGGCGTTTTCTAGGGTGGCGGGTATCTCGTGCAGATATCCGGCGCGCTTCACCACGTAGTCGGAGACGCCCATGCGCAGCGCCTCCACCGCCACCGCCTCGTCCCCCTGTCCGGTGACGAGCACCACCGGCACGGGCAGAGATCGGCCGAGCTGGATCTCGCGCAGAAACTCCAGCGCGTTCATCCCCATCAGACGATAATCCATCAGCAGCACGTCGTGCTTCGTGCCGGGGCACTCGAGCGCGCGCCTGGCCTCGTCCAGCGTGTCGACGACTTCGAGCCGGATATGGGGGGAGTGTCGCTCGAAATGCCTCCGGGTCAGATCCGCGTCGGAAGCGAAATGCTCGGCGTAAAGCACTCGGAGCGGCCGACCAAGCCTGGCCAGGCCCTCGCGAAAGGTGGCGACGGCGGACTCCACCATGGCGGGCAGACGCCGCAGATAGTCGCCGCGCTTGGACAGATAATCGTCCACACCCGCCTTCAACGCGGCCACCGCGCTGCGTTCGTCGCCCAAGCCGGTCAGCATGACCAGAGCCAGGGGCATGGCGCGCTCCCGCACCCTTACGACCAGCTCCAAGCCCAGGCCGTCCGGAAGATTCAGATCTATCACCACGACATCGGGCAAAGGAGCCTGCTCCAACGCCGTCCAGGCCTCGGCGAGCGTGCGGGCAAACTCCAGGCGCGCGGCCGGCAAGGCGCGCCCAAGCTCGATCCGGGCCAGATCGGCGTCCTGGGAGTTATCCTCGACGTAGAGTATGCGCATGTTGGCGGGTTGGCGGGGACCGGCGGGCCTGACGATTCAGGAACACCGGGCGTTCAAGACCGTCCAGTATACCTCGATCTGCGACGCGACCTCCACGAATTTCTCAAAATCGACCGGTTTTACGATGTAGGAATTGACGCCAAGCTCGTAGGCGCGTCGCACGTCCTGATTCTCGCCCGACGTCGTGAGCACCACCACGGGCAGGGATCGGTAAACCGGATGCGCCTTCAGGCGCGCCAGCACCTCGAGCCCGTCGACCCGAGGCAGCTTCAGGTCGAGCAGAATGACGGCGGGGGTGGGCTCGCCGGCGTCCCAACGCGCCAGCCAGGCGAGAGCCTCCTCGCCATCGCGCGCCACCTCGATCGGGTTGGAGAGGCGCCGGCGCTTGAAGGCGCGGATCGCGAGATCGACGTCCATGGGATTGTCTTCGACGAGCAGAAGAGGTGGCTGGGGGTTCATGATGACAGAGGGAGTTCTATGAAAAACACGGCGCCTTTTCCGGGCTCGCCGCGGGCCCAGGCGCGCCCGCCCATGCGTTCGACCGCCTTGCGCACGATGGCCAGGCCGACGCCCGTGCCCGGGTAGTCCTCGGCCCGGTGCAAACGCTGGAAAATCTCGAATATCCGTTCCGCGAATTTCATGTCGAAGCCCACGCCGTTGTCCCGCACCGAGAGGATATAGCTGCCGTTCTCCACCCGCCCTTCCACCCGGATGGATGGAGTCGGCGCGCCGCGCGTGAACTTCAGGGCGTTGTCCAGCAGGTTGCGCAGGACCTGGGCGAGGCCGGCGGCGTCCGCACGCACCTTCTGCTCGGATAGGTCCACCTCGTAGAGCACGCCCCGCTCCAGCAACTCGTCCCGAAAGGCGCAGGGCATCGCATCGAGAATCGCGCGGGGACTGACCTCGGCAAGCGTGAGCGCGCGGCGCTCCAGCTGCGAGTAGGCCAGGAGATCGTCGATGAGCTGCCCCATCTGCCTCGTCGCCTGGCGCACCGCGGCGAGAAAGAGCCTGCCCTCGTCGTCTAGCCGGGAGGCGTGCGTCTCCTCCAGCAACCTTCCGTAGCCGTCGATGCCGCGCAACGGGGCCTTCAAGTCGTGGGAAACCGAATACGTGAAGGTCTCCAGCTCGCGGTTTTTCGCCTGCAACTCGGCGGTGCGCTCAGCCACCCGGCGCTCGAGCTGGGCGTTCATGCGCCGCACCTTCTCCTCGCTTTCCTCCAAGGCCGCGCGGGCCCGCCGGGCCTCGTCGATGTCCTCCGTGGTGCCATACCAGGCGAGGATGCGGCCCGCCCCATCGCGCCTCGGATAGGCCCGCGAGCGCATCCAGCGATACTCGCCGCAGGCCATTTTTATCCGATGCTCGACGTCATAGGGCTCGCCCGTGGCCAGGGATCGCTCCCAGGCGGCGCGCATGACGGGCAGATCCTCGGCGTGGGGCGCGCTCATCCAGCCGCCGCCCAGCGCCTCCTCCCGAGTCAGCCCCGTCATGGTCAGCCAACGCGGGCTGAAATCGCGTATGCCGCCCGAAGGATCGGCCATCCAGGGCACCTGGGGATTGAGTTCCACCGTATGACGCAGGTTCGCCTCGCTTTCGCGCAAACGCTCCTCGGTCTCGCGTCTCCGCAAATCCTCCCGATGCAGGCGGTGGGCGGTGTGCCAGGCGAGGGCGGCAAAGATCAGCACGTTGGACATGGCGAAAATCGCCAGACCGGTCTCCAAGCCATACCAACCCGCCCGCTCCCCTTCGAGACGCAGCCAGCCCACGACCACGGGCACCGTGAGCGCGGCGGGGAACAGGCGCCTCAGCAACAGGCCTCCCGCCGACTCGCTATTCCACAACTGGACAAAGCCGCCATCCGGCCGGGCGAACACTATTCCGGCCCCCAGCATCCCGAACAGCAGCGCGGTGGGCATCGCCATGCGAAAGAGCAGCCCCGTCGCGTCGCCTCCATATAAATAGCGCGCCAAACCGATCCATCCGACGAAGAGCACGAGGCTCGCGGCCACCTGCGCCAGGAGACTGACCACTCGCTGCACGGTCGCGGCCAGCGCAAAGCCCGCCAACACAAAGCCGGCCGCCGTCATCACCGCCATCTGCCCGGGCCCGGCGTGCGGGACCAGGCCCAGCATATCCCAGTGGGTCGTCCAGCCCATCAGGTAATAAAACAAACGGCGCGCTCCGATGACGCCCACCGCCACGCCCAGCGCCAGCGCGAGCAACCGCCAACGGTCCGCCTCGCGGCCGGTTTTCGTCATCGCGATGGCCAGCGCCAGCAAGGCCGAGCCCGACAGCACGAAGGCCACCGCGGTCATCGGCACCATAGGCGTCCAAGCCTCGCGAACTTGCGTGAGCGGCTGGTAACCGAACGCCCACCCCGCCAGCACCAGCAAACCCGCCCCGAGGGTGAGCGCGCCCGCTGCGGCGGCTATCCTGAGCGAACGGATGTAGCGATTGGCGAACGGCATGGGAATTAGAACAGTCTGGGGTGAAACCGGTCGCATTGCATCGCGCCATGGATGCCTTGAGACGCAGGTTTCTATTCCCCGCAACCTTACCTAGGCAAGCCTAGCTCATGGCTTTGGGCAGGAATTTCTCCACCCGCGCTTCCTGCCCCCCGGACCGGGCTAGTAACCGCCGCGCTGCGGGCTTGCCCTCCCTCCGCCCCCCGCGTCTGCTCGCGGTTTTTCCCCTGCCCATGACCTCCGCGCAGATCCGCCAGTCCTTCCTCGATTTCTTCCATCAGCAGAAGCACACGATCGTCCCCTCGTCTTCGCTCCTGCCCGACTCCCCCGGACTGCTCTTCACCAACGACGGCATGAACCAGTTCGTGCCGATCTTCCTCGGCGACCGCGCTCCCGACGTCTCCAAGTGGGCCGGCGTCCGCCCCTCCTCCGACACCCGCGCCGCCGACACCCAGAAGTGCATCCGCGCCGGCGGCAAACAC
>JAIXVY010000084.1 GCA_027482505.1 Opitutaceae bacterium
CAGCGCCTCGCCCGCGTTCGGATTCACGGGGGCCTGGACGCGGGCCAGCTCGCGCCAGAGCAGGAGCAGCAGCAAACCGGCCTCGTCCGCCTCGGGCGTGCCCGACTCCATCAACTCGACCAGCCGGTGAAACCACTCTCCCGCCCGCTCGGGCCGCGCAGGACGCGAATACTGCTCGATGCCGGCGCCGCCTTTTCGCCGCGCGCCCCGTGGCGGATGAAAATGCGCCCAATAGAACGAGAGATCCGCCTCGTGCGTCCTCGTGCCGCGATGGCGCACCCCTGGGCGCATCCAAAGGGCCTCGCCCGCCCTGACCTCGTATTTGCGATCGCCTTCCGCTATGCCCAGGCTGCCCGAACGCACGAAGATGATCTCGTGCGAATCCATCACCCGGTCCGGATGGATGCCGTGCCCGGGGCTGACGAAAAGCCCCGCGCTCAGCACCCGGAGCCCGGAAGACAGCGGAAGGTGCAAGCGTTCCATCATGGTCGGTTTTGTTCCTATTTTATCGGACAATGTCCTTTTGAAAGAACAAAACCGATCCCGAGCCTCGCGGCTATGTTCCCTTCCGCCCCCTCTCCCTCCCGTTCCGCCGCCGGCCGCCTTTGCTGCTACGCCGTGTCCGCGATGGCCGGAGCGATCGCCGCCGCGCCCTCCGTTCACGCCGGTTCGGACTATCCCATCCAGCCCGTCCCCTTCACCGCGGTGAGCTTCACCGAGGGTCTCTGGCACGACCGCCAGGAGACCAACAATCGCGTCACCCTGCCCTTCGCCCTCGGCCAACTTGAGACCTCGAATCGGCTTAAGAACTTCGATCTGGCGACCGACATCATGAAACGTCGCGCCGCCGGCGAGACCGACGCCCAGCACAAGCCCGTAACCGAATATCCCTTCGACGATTCGGACGTCTACAAGGTCCTCGAAGGCGCCGCCTTTTGCCTAAGCGTCCGCCCCGATCCGGAGCTGCAGGCGCAGCTGGAGAAGATCATCGCCCGCGTCGCCGCCGCCCAGGAGCCGGACGGCTACCTCTACACCTGGCGCACCATGCATCCGGATTCCCCCGCGCACGGCTGGGTAGGCCAAAAACGCTGGGAGAAGGACCCCGGACTGAGCCACGAGCTCTACAACCTGGGCCATCTCTACGAGGCGGGCGTCGCCCACCAGCAGGCCACCGGCTCGCGCAGCCTGCTCGACATCTGCCTCAAGAGCGCCGAGCTGCTCCAGCGCGATTTCGGCGACGGCGAGCCGCGCATCGCGCCCGGCCACCAGGTCGTCGAGATGGGCCTGGCCAAGCTGTATCGAAAAACCGGCGACAAACGCTGGCTCGAGCTCGCCCGCTTCTTTCTCGAAACCCGCGGGCGCGGCGGGGAATACAGCCAGGACCACGCGCCGGTGGTCGAGCAGCGCAAGGCGGTCGGCCACGCCGTGCGCGCCAACTATCTCTACAGCGGCATGGCCGACGTGGCCGCCCTCCAGGGCGATCCGCGCTACCTGGAGGCGATCAACGCCATCTGGGAAAACGTGGTCGGCCGAAAACTGCATATCACCGGCGGCGTGGGAGCCCGCGCCGCGGGCGAAGCCTACGGCGACGACTACGAACTGCCCAACCGCTGCTACAACGAGACCTGCGCCGCCATCGGCTTCCTGTTCTGGAACCACCGCATGTTCCTCATGAGCGGCGACGCCAGATACATGGATGTCTTCGAACGCACGCTCTACAACGGCTTCCTCAGCGGCGTCTCCCTCTCCGGCGACCGTTTCTTCTACCCCAACCCGCTCGAATACGACGGCAAGACGAAGAACAACCACGGCCACGCCGGCCGCGCCCCTTGGTTCGGCTGCGCCTGCTGCCCGCCCAACGTCCTGCGCGTCCTCGCCTCCCTCGGCGGCTACGCCTACGCCGTCCGCGACGCGGATCTCTTCGTCAACCTCTACGCCGCGGGCGAGGCGCGCGCCGAGCTCGGCGGCCAGTCCGTGCGTCTCGTCCAACAAACCTCCTATCCCTGGGACGGCGCCATCCGCCTCGGCGTGAACCCGGAAAAACCCGCCGCCTTCGCCCTGCGTCTGCGCATCCCCGGCTGGACGCGCGGCGCGCCCGTGCCGAGCGATCTCTACGCCTACGACGACGCGTCGCCCGCGGCCTGGACGCTCAAGGTCAACGGCGAGCCCGTGTCGGCCCCCCTCGAGTCCGGTTTCGCCGTCGTCCGCCGCGAGTGGCGCGCCGGAGACCGCGTCGAACTCGAGTTCGCCCTGCCCGTCCGCCGCGTCTCCGGCCATGCCATGGTCAAGGACATCGCCGGCCTGGTCGCCCTCGAACGCGGCCCGATCGTCTACACCTTCGAAGGCGTGGACAACGGCGGTTCGCTCGAAGGCCTCGTCCTTCCCGCCTCGGCCACGATCCGCGCCGCGCACCAGCCCGCCCTGCTCGGCGGCGTGACCACCCTCGAGGTGGATGGCGCGCTCCGCGTCTCCCGCCGCGAAGACGGCTCGATGGAAGAGGCCGCCGCCAAGCTGGTCGCCATACCCTACGCCGCCTGGAACAACCGCGGCCTTTCACCGATGGCGGTATGGCTCGCGCGCTCGGCCGACAAAGTCCGCCTGCCCCTGCCACCCACCCTCGCCTCGACCGCGAAGCTGAGCGTCTCGTTCGCCCGCGGCGGCATGGACCCCGCGGTGGTGAAGGACGGCCAGATGCCGCAAAACGCCACCGACGGCTTCCCGCGCAATTTCGACTTCTGGCCGCGCAAGGGCGGCGCCGAGTGGCTCGCCTACGAATTCGCCAAGCCGGAGCGCGTGAGCGGCGTGACGGTGTCGTGGTTCTCCGACGAGGGTCGCGGCGAGTGCCGCCTGCCCAAGGCCTGGCGCGTGCTCTACCAAAACGAGGCAGGCCAGTGGCTGCCCGCGCCGGGCTCGCCCGCCTACGCGATACGCAAGTCCGAGCCGGTCAAGGTCGCCTTCGCCCCCGTGGTCGCCCGCGCGCTGAAGCTGGAGCTCGATCTTGAGGAAAACTTCTCCGCCGGTCTCTACGAGTGGTCGGTGGAAAGCGCCAAATAAGCCGCCGCGCCCGCGTCATCCGCCACCCAAAACCGTCACCATGAACCCCGCCCTCCCGAGCGCGCGCATGGCGCGAGCGCTGGCCGCCGCGATGGCGGGGCTCGTTGCATTTGCGGTCTCGGGCCCCGGCGCTCGCGCGACGGTCCTTGCGAAAGAGGCCGAATCCGATCCCGCCCATCGACGCGACGAAACGCGCAAGCCGCTGCCCTGGCCCGGCGGCGTCATCCCTTGCGACGTTTCCAAACTGACGGAGCCACAGCGCGCGAAGGTCTCGGCCGCCATGCGGCGCTGGGAGGCCACCGGGGCGGCGATTCGTTTCATTCCACGCACCGATGAGACCGCCTATGTGTTCTTCACCGGCCGGACCGACGCGGGCAACAACACCAGCCAGGTCGGCTATCGTCCCGGAACGCGGGTGGACATCAACATCACCGCCTTCTGGTGGAGCGGAGAGTGGATGGTCGCGCATGAACTCGGGCATGTGCTCGGCTTTTTTCACGAACACCAGCGCTGGGACCGCGACCGGTTCGTCGCCATCCGCTACGAAAACATCAAGGAAGGCCGCGCGCACGACTACGACTGGATACCGCGCGTCTCCTGGATCACCGACGCCACGGCTTACGACTACCGCTCGATCATGCATTACCGGGTGTGCTGGGCCGGTCGCGACGAATCTAAATGCGTCGACGGCCGCGGCGACAGCGACTGCGCGGTGATCGACCCGCACGGGAACGACCACGACGCGGTGATCGGCCAGTGGCAGGACAACGGCATCAGCGCCGGCGACGCCGCCCGCGTCCGCGCGGTCTACGGGGCGCGAAACCCGTAGTCACGCAGGCGCGAGCGCAGGACCCCCAATCGGCCGGGGCCTACTTGCCGGCGTCGGGCGCGAGCTGGAGACGGATGAACTGAAGCGACATGGCCGGCACCTCGTGCGTGAAGCGCGAGCCCGCGGCGATGGAGCTTTCCACCGGCTTCACCTCATCGGGATGCTTAACCGAGTTGGTGGCGTCGCGCGCGCCGGCCAGCGTGACGAGGCGCGCGGAGCTCGCGAGGCGAAGCTTTCCATCCAGATTGATGCTGGCGTCGATGGGGACGGGCGTGG
>JAIXVY010000515.1 GCA_027482505.1 Opitutaceae bacterium
GTCGGCGGGCTTGCCGGGATGATTTTTGGGCGGCCTCCACGGTATGTTTGACGGCGGGGCGGACTTCGCATGGCTACCGGTTCCGCTTCCGCTCCCACCTTGAAAGAGTCCTGGAACCTTCCCCATATGGCGCTGCTGCTGGCGAGCGGCGGAAAACTGCTGCGCGCGAACGCCGGCCTGGCCAGGCTGTATCCAGAAATACATGACGCGGTCGGCTCGAACTGGGCGGAGGCGCTCGGGCTCGACGACGCGGCGGGGGCGGCGGCCTGGCTGGCGGAGGCCGCCGGCGGCGCCGCGCGGGTGGAGTCGGCGCGCGGCGGTGCGAGGTGGCTGCGTCTGCGCGTGCTGGGCGGGGGCGTGGTGGCGGGCGACGCGGCGGTGGAGGTGGAGGACGTGACGCGCGAGCACGCCGAGATTGAGCGGATGCGCCGGGAGGGCGCGCATTTCCACGCGTTGATCGAGCGTTCGGCGGAAGGCATCTCGATCTTCGACGTCCAGGCTAAGATTCTTTACGAGAGCCCGTCGAACAAACGCATCCACGGCTACGACGCGCACGAGATGGAGGGACGAAACCTCTTCGATTTCTGCCATCCCGAGGACATGGCGCGGGTGATGCCGCGGTTCGTGCATCTCGCGGAGGGCCCCGGCGTGGTGGAGACGGATATCGTTCGTTTTCGCCACAAGGCCGGCCACTACATCTACCTCGAGGGCACGGTGCTGAACGCGACGGACGACCCGCGGGTCAACGGGCTGGTGAACAATTTTCGCGACGTGACGGCGCGCCTCGACGCCGAGCGCGAGCTGCGGCGCGCGAAGGAGGCCGCGGAGCAGGCGCAGCGCATGCAGCAGCACTTCCTCACCAACCTCTCGCATGAGTTCAAAACCCCGCTGACCTTGATCCGCGGCCCGCTCGCCGATCTCGCCGCGGACGAGATCGCGCCGGAGCGGCGCGCCGAGGCATGGCGGCTGGTCGGGAGAAACGTGGAGCGGCTGGACGCCCTGCTCACCGAACTGATCGACCTCGCGCGTCTCGAGGCGGGCGTATTTTCCCTTCGCGCGCGCCGGCACGATTTGGCCGACTTTGCGCGGCGTCAGACGACCTGGTTCGCCGAGCAGGCGGCGGCGCGCGGTATCGAGCTGCGCCTGGATTCGCCCGCGACGTGCGAGGCGTTTTTCGACGCGGCCAAGCTGGAGAAGGTTTTGGGCAACCTAATCGGCAACGCGCTGAAATTCTCCCCGTCGGGCACGACGGTGCGCGTGACCTTGCGGCGCGTCCCGGGGCTGTGTTTCACGCTCGGGCGCGGCGACGATGCCGTCGAGGACGGCGTCGACGAGGGCAAGGTCGAGCTGAGCGTGCGCGACGAGGGGCCGGGCATGGACGAGGCGACACGCGCGCGGGTGTTCGAGCGGTTTTTCCAGGGGGATATGGGCCCGGCCCGCGGCCACGAGGGCATGGGCATCGGCCTGGCGATCGCCCGCGAGCTGACCGAGATGCATGGCGGCTTTCTTTCCGTCGCCAGCGAGCCCGGGCGCGGCAGCACGTTCACGCTTTCGTTGCCGCTCGGCTGCGGTCACCTCGATCCGGACGACATCGACACCTCGGTCGCGCCCGAACCTCGGCCGCACGGAGTCGGCTCCGCCGGTTTTGCCTCGAACAGTCCCCCCATTCTCGGCCGCGCGCCGGCCGCGCCGGGCGAGGCGGCCCGGCCGCGGCTGCTCTTGGTGGAGGACAACTTCGACATGCGGCTCTACCTGCGCCTCCTGCTCGATCCGCACTACGCGGTGAGCGAGGCGGCGAATGGCGCCGAGGCGCTGGAGGCGTTGGCGCGCGAATCGCCCGACATCGTGCTCTCCGACGTCATGATGCCGCGCATGGACGGGCTGGAGCTTTGCCGGCGGCTGCGCGCCGACGCGCGTCTGGCCGCGCTGCCGGTGGTCTTGCTGTCTGCGAAGGGCCTGGCGGATCAGCGCGCCGAGGGGTTGAAGGCGGGAGCCGACGACTATGTGGCGAAGCCGTTTTCCATTGCCGAGCTGCTGCAGCGGCTGCGCGCCCGTCTGCCGCGCGCGAACTCGACCCCCAAGGCGTCCGCGGAGGGCGCGGGCGAAGCGAGGACATGGCCGGCCCGGCTGGAGGCGTGCGTGGACGAGCACCTTTCATCGGTGGATTTCGGCGTGGAGGCGCTGGCCCGGCGCATGGGCTACAGCAGCCGCCAACTGGGCCGTCGGGTTCTGGAACTTCTGGGCACCACGCCGGAGGCATATATCCTGGACCGCCGCCTTCGCCGCGCGCGCGACCTCATCGCGGAGCGCAGGTTCGAGACCCAGGCGGAGGTGGCGCATGCGGTCGGTCTGTCGCCGGGCTATTTTTCCCGGCGCTACCGGCAGGTTTTCCCGGCGCAATCGGATTCGCAGTGTGCTCGGGATTAACAACCTGTGGGAATGTTTCACGTTTTGTTTTGAGTCGGCGCTTCCGGCCCGGTTGCCTTCCGGCTTTTCGTCTTTTCGAACCCCTTTCCCACACCCATGTCCCGCATCGTCCAGAAATATGGCGGCACCTCCGTCGGTGATGTAGAACGCATCAAGAAGGTCGCCGCGCGCATCAAGGGCTACCGCGACGAGGGCCACGATGTCGTTGTGGTCGTCTCCGCGCGCTCCGGCGTGACCAACGAGCTGATCGCCCGCGCCAAGGCCGTGTGCGAGCACCCCGACGAGCGCGAAATGGACCAGCTCCTCGCCATCGGCGAGCAGGAGACCATCGCCCTTACCGCCATGGCCCTGCACGGCCTCGGCGTTCCCGCCGTCTCTTATACCGGCGCGCAGGCCGGCATCGTGACCGACAAGGTCCACACCAAGGCCAAGATCCAGGGCATCAACGCCAAGCCCATCGAGGCCGACCTCAAGGCCGGCAAGGTCGTCATCGTCGCCGGCTTTCAGGGCATCACCGACGACGGCCGCGTCTCCACGCTCGGCCGCGGCGGCTCCGACCTCACCGCCATCGCCCTCGCCGGCGCGCTCCATGCCGACAAATGCGAGATCTACACCGACGTCGACGGCGTCTACACCGCCGATCCGCGCGTGGTGAAGGACGCGAAGAAGCTCCAGGAAATCTCCTACGACGAGATGCTCGAGCTCGCCTCCTCCGGCTCCAAGGTCATGCAGTCGCGCTCCGTCGAGTTCGCGGCCAAGTATGACGTCGTTTTCGAAGTCCGCTCCTCTTTCAACTACAACCCGGGAACCATCGTGAAACAAGAAGTCGCCTACATGGAAAAAGTCGTCGTCCGCGGCGTGGCCGTCGACAAGGACCAGGCCAAGGTCACCATCACCAACATCCCCGATCAGCCCGGCTCCGCGGCCAAGATCTTCAAGGGCCTCGCCGACGCCTCCATCATCGTCGACATGATCGTGCAGAACGTCGGCCGCAACGGCGTGGCCAACCTCAGCTTCACCGTGCCCGGCACCGAGACGCACAAGGCCAGGAAGGCCTTGGAGCCCGTCTTCGCGGCCCTCGGCGGCGGCGAGGTGGAGATCGACGAGGCCATCGCGAAGCTCTCCGTGGTCGGCGTCGGCATGAAGACCCACAGCGGCGTGGCCGCCACGCTCTTTAGCGCCCTCGCCGAGGCCGGGGTGAACATCCAGCTCATCAGCACCTCCGAGATCAAAATCTCGGTGCTCATCGACAAGGCCAAGGCCGACGACGCCGCCCGCGTCGCCCACAAGGCCTTCGCGCTCGAGAGCCTCTGAATCCGGGCGGGTTTCTCCGCCACGTGATCCAAACGAGGCGCAAGGGAGTTCTCTCTCTTGCGCCTCGTCGTTTTTTTTGCGGCCATCATCCCCCCGCCATGAAGTTCATCAGCACCCGCGGCCTTTCTCCCGCCCTCGGTTTTTCCGACGCCGTCGCCACCGGTCTCGCGCCCGACGGCGGGCTTTACCTGCCCGAGTCGCTGCCGCGCTTCTCCGCCGACGAGCTGAAGCGTTTCGCCACGCTCTCCTACGCCGAGCTTTGCTTCGAGTTCATCTCGCGCTTCGCGACCGACATCCCGGCCGACACCCTGCGCGCCCTCGTCGCCAAGAGCTACACGACCTTCACCCACGGCGACATCGCCCCGGTGGTGAAGCTCGACGAAAAGACCTACGTCCTCGAGCTCTTCCACGGCCCCACGCTCGCCTTCAAGGACTTCGCCCTCCAGCTCCTCGGCAATCTCTACGGCAACCAGTGCAAGGTGCGCGGCCAGTCGATCAACGTCCTCGGCGCCACCTCGGGCGACACCGGCTCGGCCGCCATCCACGGTCTCCTCGGCAAGCCCGGCACCGCCATCTTCATACTTTATCCGGACGGCCGCACCTCGCCGCTCCAGGAGCGCCAGATGGCCTGCACCGGCGCGGCCAACGTTCACGCCCTCGCCATCTCCGGCACCTTTGACGACGCGCAGGCCGCGTTGAAGGAGCTCTTCGCCGACCAGGAGTTCCGCACCCGCCACCGCCTCAGCGCGGTCAACTCCATCAACCTCGCCCGCATCCTCGCGCAGTGCGTCTATTACCTCTGGGCCTGGCTCCGCCTCCCGGAAAACACGCGCAACGAGATCGAGTGGGTCGTGCCGACCGGCAACTTCGGCAACGTGCTCGCGGGCTGGCTGCTCCAGAAGATGGGCGTGCCCCTGCATTCCTTCCGCGTCGCGACCAACCAGAACGACATCCTCCACCGCCTCTTCACCACCGGCGACTACCGCACCTCGACGGTCACGCCCTCGCTGGCGCCCTCGATGGACATCCAGGTGTCGAGCAACTTCGAGCGCTTCCTCTATTACAGCGTCGGGCGGGATTCGGCGAAGGTCCGCGAGGTCATGGAGACCTTCAAGAAGACCGGCGCATACACTTTCGAGAACTTCGACCGCGACACCTTCACCGCCTCGCGCACGACCGACGCCGAGATCCCCGGCATCATCCGCCAGGTGTATCAGGATTACGGTTACATCGCCGATCCGCACACCGCCTGCGGGTTCAAGTCCCTCGCGAAGGATCGCCCGAGCATCATCCTCGCCACCGCGAGCCCGGCGAAGTTCCCGGACACCATCGTGTCGGCCATCGGGATCGAGCCCACGCATCCCAGCCTGGAGGCGCTCAAGGCGAGGCCGCTGGCGAAGCACAAGCTGCCCGCCGAGGCCTCCGCCATTCGCGCCTATCTCGACCAACACGCCGTCTGAGGCGTCCGAAAGCCCCCGAGAATGCCCGACGCCCCGGTTCCCGCGCCCGACATCGCCGCGGAGCTCGCCGGACTCATCGCGCGCAGGGACCAGGCCGGGCTGCGCAAGGCGCTCGCCCCGTGGCTGGCGCAGGATCTGGCGCCCCATCTCGCGGGATTCAGCCCCGAGCAGCTCGCCACCCTGTTTCGTTGCGCCCAGCGCGAGGTCGCGGCGCAGACCTTCGGCTACCTGCCCGGCGCCACCCAGCGGCGCCTGCTGAAGCTGCTCAGCCAGGAGCAGGCCGCGCAATTGCTGGAGGCCCTGCCGCCCGACGACCGCACCGCCTTTCTTCAGGGGTTGCCGCTGGAGGTGGCCATGCAGCTTCTTTCCCTGCTTTCGCCGCAGGAGCGCGACGTCGCCAAGACCCTGCTCGCATATCCCGAGCACAGCGTCGGCCGGATGATGACGCTCGATTTTGTCGCCATTCGCGCCGACGGCACGGTGGCGGACGCGCTCGCGCACATTCGCCACGAGGGCTTTGATCGCGAGACCCTCAACGTCATCTACATCGTGGACGAGGACGGGCGGCTGGCGGACGACGTCCGCGTGCGGCGACTCTTGCTCGCCGAGCCGGCGACGCCGCTCCGCGAGCTTCTCGACGGCAACGCGCCCGCGCTCACCGCCGGCGACGATCGCGAGACGGCCTTGCGCGAATTTCGCCATTATGACCGCGCGGTGTTGCCGGTGGTGGACGAGGCCCGGCGCATCATCGGCATCGTGACGGCCGACGACATGCTCGACGTGGCCAGCGAGGAGGCCACCGAGGACATCCAGAAGCTGGGCGGCAGCGAATCGCTCGACGAGCCGTATTCGACCATCCCGCTTTTCCGCATGGTGAAGAAGCGCGCCACCTGGCTGGTGGTGCTTTTCCTCGGCGAGATGCTGACCGCGAGCGCGATGGCGTTTTTCGAGGACGAGATCGCCAAGGCGGTGGTGCTGGCGCTCTTCGTGCCGCTGGTGATCAGCTCGGGCGGCAACGCCGGCTCGCAGGCGGCGACGCTCGTCATCCGCGCGCTGGCGCTGGGCGAGTTCGGACTGAAGGACTGGTGGCGCGTTATGCGGCGCGAACTGGTCGCGGGCCTGAGCCTCGGCGTTATCCTGGGCGTGGTGGGTTTCGCTCGGATCGCGGTGTGGGCGCAGTTCACCGATCTCTACGGTCCGCACTGGCTCTTGGTGGCGTCGGCGGTCGGTTCCTCGCTGGTGGGCATCGTGCTCTGGGGCTCGCTCGCCGGTTCGATGCTGCCTCTCGTGCTCAAGCGCGCGGGCCTGGATCCCGCGACGTCCTCGGCGCCTTTTGTCGCCACCTTGGTGGACGTCACGGGACTGGTGATCTACTTCAGCGTGGCATGGCTGTTCCTGCGCGGAGTGCTGCTTTGAGCGCCGGGCCCGCGGAGGTGCTGCGGGTTCTGGAGGGCTTGCGACCGGGCGCGACGATTTGCCCGGGGGAGCTGGCCCGCCGGCTGGGCTCGACGCAGGCTGCCTTGCGGCCGTTGCTGGCCGGGCTGGCCGCGCAGGGGCGAGTGGCCATCACGCAACGCGGCGCCCCGGCGGATCTGGCCACTTTGCGCGGGCCGTATCGCGTGGCTGCGCCGCGGCGTGGTTGACCGGCTTTCGTGGCGGGGTGATTTTCCAGGCATGGATTTCCGCGCGCCGTTCGTCATCGCCGTCTGCGTCTTGCTTGGTGCCTGTCAAAGCGCGCCCGGTCCGGGCGCGAGCGCCGCGCCGGCTGCCGCTGGTGTCGTGGCGCCGGAGACGTGGGTGCGCACCGAGCTTTGTCTCGACCTCGCTCCGTTCGAGGCCGAGGGGCTCGGGCTAGCCGCCGCCGAGGGGGACTGGCGCGAGTTTCTCGATGCGGAGGTGACGCCGCGTTTCCCCGGCGGCTTCGTCGTGCTCGACGGTTATGGCCAGCGGCGCGAAACCGCGGGGGGCGATATCGAGCGGGTGCGCAGCCGGGTGCTTGTGATCATGCGCCCGGACACGCCGGCGTCCCTAGCAAGCATCGAGGCGATTCGCGCGGCTTATCTCGCGCGGACCGGGGCCAAGACCGTGCCCACGACCGACATGCCGGTGTCGCCGCCAAGATTTTGAGGGGCGAAGACGGTTTATTGAAGTGTGCCTTTGGCCAGGGATTTACGGTAATTTCCCTCACGGTGAAATTGCCTCGGCAAGGGACCCTCGTTGGAATCCAGCGCCTATGAAAAACCTCCCGTCTCCTTCCCTTGGTCGTGCGTTGATTGGCGCGTCCCTCGCGCTGACCCTCGCGCTGTTCTTGGCTCCCTCCAGCGCGTTCGCCGCCAAGCCCGATAAGGCGGGCAAACCCGAGTCGGCCGAGCAGGCCAAGTCCGAAGCCGAGGCAAAGTCGTCGGAGGCCAAGTCGAAGGCCGAGGACGAGGCGGAAAAGGCGGAGAAGAAGGCGAAAAAAGAAAAAGCCGGCAAGGCGGACAAGGCCGAGAAGTCGGCGAAGGAGACCGAAGAAAAGGGCAAGGGCCAGGCGAAGCAGGCCGAGAAGAAGTCCCAGCAAGAGCGCAAGGAGCTCGGCAAGGGCTCAGAGCAGGGTCAGGCCAAGCGGGCGGAAAACAGCCGCAAGTGGTGGAAATTCTGGGGCGACAAGGAGCAGGCCCCGGCCGAGACCGAGAAAAAATAAGGATTCTCGAACGCAAAAAAGCCCGGCTTTTAAGCCGGGCTTTTTTGTTTCTGGGAAGAGCGCGAAGCGCCTCAGTTGTTGCCGGGTTTGGCGGTCTCGCCGGTCTTGGCGTTCTTGGCGGCGAGCTCGGCCTTGGCGGCGGCAAGCTGGGCCTTGAGCTCCTCGGCGGAGGGTTCCTCTTCCTTTTCCTTGGCGCCTTCGGCGGACGCCTTCTTGAACTCGTTGACCGACTTGCCGAGTCCCTTGGCGAGCTCGGGCAGTTTCTTGGCGCCGAACAAAAGAATAAGCACGGCGAGAATGATGAGGAGCTCGGGGCCTCCGAGGCCGAAGACGCCGAGGACAGGAACGTGAATCGCGGTCATGATCGGCACAAAGTGCTTTTCCGACCCCGGGGAGTAAAGGGGAATAGAGCAGGCGGCCCTGAGCCTGACGCCGGGGGTAGAATCAGGGAAACAGTCCCCGGGCCTGCTTCGCCTCGGCGACGCGTTGAATGCCGAGGGTTTGCGCGGCGAGGCGGCGGCTGAACTTGAAGCGGGCGCGCTGGCGCTCCACGGCCTCGCGAGCTTGTTCAAGCTGGCGAAAGAGCTTCTCCAGCACCTCGTCGCGCGTCCAATAGTAGTTTTCCAGGTTCTGGATCCACTCGAAGTAGGAGACGATCACGCCGCCGGCGTTGCAGAGGACGTCGGGGATGATTTCCAGGTCGGGCCGGTTTTCCTCCAGCCAGCGGTCGGCGGCGAAGGTGGTGGGGCCGTTGGCGGCCTCGGCGAGGATGCGGCAGCGCAGGCGCGGGGCGTTTTCCGGCGTGATGACGCGCTCCAATGCGGCGGGGATGAGCACGGTGCAGTCGAGGGCGAGCAGTCGCTCGTTGTCGATGGCGTCGCCGCCGTCGAAGTCGGCCAGAGTGCGGTTGGCCGCGACGCACGCGAGGGCCTTGTCGACGTCGATGCCGCGCGCGTTGTGGTAGCCGCCGGTATGGTCGGAAATGGCGATGATCCTCGCGCCGCGGCGGGCAAGGGCGCGGGCGGCCTCGCCGCCGACGTTGCCGAAGCCCTGGATGGCGACGGTCGCCTCGCCGAGCGGCACCCCGAGATCCTCCAGGTATCGGGAAACCAAATACGCCACGCCTGCGCCGGTCGCCTCGCGCCGGCCTTGGGAGCCGCCGAGCGCGAGGGGTTTTCCGGTGATGATGGCGGGGTCGAAGCGCCCGAGGTGGTTGGACCAGGTGTCGGCCATCCAGCCCATCATCGTCTCGTTTGTGCCGAGGTCGGGGGCGGGCACGTCGACGTGGGGGCCGACGAAGGGGATGAGTTCCTGCATGTAGCGTCGGGAAAGGCGCTCGAGCTCGCCGGCGGAGAGGCGGGAGGGATCGACGATGACGCCGCCCTTGGCCCCGCCGTAGGGCAGGCCGGCGAGGGCGGTCTTCCAGCTCATCCACATGGCGAGCGCGGCGACTTCGCCGAGGGTGACGTCGGGGTGGAAGCGGATGCCGCCCTTGCCCGGACCGGTGGCGAAATTGTGCTGCACTCGGTAGCCCTCGAAGACCTGCACGGAGCCGTCGTCGCGCTTGATCGGGAGCGAGACCACGACGGCGCGGCGGGGGTGTTTGACGCGGTCGCGGATGGACTCGGGCAGGTTTATGGCGTCGGCGGCGCGGTCGAACTGTTTGCACGCCATGAGATACACCTCCGAGGTGTAGATGGGGGCGCTGGGGAGTTTGGACATGGGCGCGGGGGTTCGCCCGGACTATACGCGCATTCGCCCGGAATGCAGGTGGGTAAGGTCCGCTCAAACGCGGAGTGGGGCTACCCTCTTTCGGCGTGGGGCCGCGGGCCCGGCGTCAGATCAAAGGGGCGAGCAAGCCCCAAAGAAAAAGCAGCGCCAGGCCGAGGGCCACCAGCCACCAGAAAGGATGAATGCCGCCGGGGCCGGAGCGTCTGGGACGACGGGTGGGGGCGGGCGCGTCCTCGAAAGCGGAGTCGGGCAGGTCGACGCCGTCGTAGCGCGAGGCGTCCTCGTCCCAGCCGGTGCGTTCGTCCGCGCCGCAGTGGGGGCAGGAGCGGGCCTTGGGCGGCAGATCCTCGCCGCAGACCGGGCATTCGGACGGGGTGCGCATGTGGGGCAAAGGAGCCGGGATCAGGGAGCCGGGAGCGAGGAGCCAGGCGAGGCGGGCGGGCCTAGGGCAGGAGCTTCAAGCGGTAGCGCTCGGAGGCGGTGCCTTCGAGGCGGTCGAGGTTGGCCTGGGCGACGCGGAGATTCACCTTGGCCTGGAGCTCGGCGAGACGGGCCTGGTCGAGGTCGTCCTGGGATTCCTGCACGCGGCGGAAAGTGGAGAGGCCGCTGTCGTAGCGGGCTTTCTCGGTCTCGAATTCGCGGGCGCGGAGCTCGGCGGTGAGCGAGGAGAGGCGGAGGTTTTCCACCCCGGCCTCGAGGGCGCGGACGGCGTTGCGGACGTTGACGAGGATGGATTGCTCGATCTGGGCGAGACGGAAGCCCTCGCGTTCGCGGCCGGCGCGGGCCTGGCGGAGGCGGGCGCGTTCCTCGCGGAAGCCCCAGGGAAAACTGAGCGAGGCGCCGACGCGCCAGTTGTAGCCGTTGCCGTCCCAAAGGTTGGCGTTGCTGGCGCGGAGCTCGCGGTCGGTGTTGGTGTAGCCGGCGGTGGCGTCGAGATCGAGCTGGGGCAGGCGCGCGTTGGTGGCGCTGCGGACGTCGATCTCCTGCTGGCGGATGGCGGCGAGGGCGGAGAAGTATTCGGGCGTGTTGGAGCGGGCGCGCTCCAGGCTGGCGGCGACGTTGACGGCCGGGGGGGCGACGGGAGGGAGGGCCACGGGGCCTATGGGGTTTTCGAAGGTTTCCTGGCCGAGCAGGCGGAGGAGCTCGTCCTCGCGGTCGCGGGCGGTCTGGCGGGCGAGCACGAGGTCGCGGGCGGCGGAGGCTACGCCGACCTCGGCCTGCAACACCTCGAGGTCGGTGGCCACGCCGGTGTCGCGGCGGGCGCGGATTTCCTCGAGGAGTTTTTTGCGGACTTCGAGGGAGAAGGCGCGGATGCCGACCTGTTCGCGGGCGTAGGCGAGGTTGGCGTAGCCGACCTCGACGTCGCGCACGACCGAGAAGACTTCGGCGGCGAAATCGGCGCGGGCGCGCTCGGTGCCGAGCTTGGCGCGTTCGAGGGCGGCGTTGTTGACCTCCGTGCCGGCGCCGCGGAGCAGGGGCTGGCGGACGGTGATGGCGACGTCGGAATCGTAGGCGGGGTCGGGCGGCGTGGCGGTGGCGCGGTTGGAATCGCGGCGGTTGAGCGCGGTGGAGCCGGTGATGGTGGTGCCGAGCGGGATCTTCTGGCTGAGGCTGAGGCGGGCGTCGTCGTTGTCGACGCGGGTGCCGGCGCCGGGGATGATGTTGCCGTTGGCGTCGACGGTGGTGCGGATGCCCTGACTTTGGCGGGTGGAGGCGGTGACGGCGAGGGTGGGATCGTAGTCGGAGCGGGCGATGGCCTCGGCCTCGGTGGCGACCTTGCTCGTGACGCGCTGGATCTGGATGTCGAAATTGGCGGCGAGCGACTGGGCGATGGCGTCCTCGAGGGTGAGCGCGTCGGCGTAGGGGGTGACGGGGGGAGGGGCCGCCATGATGTCGGCCACGGGGGAGCGCTCGGCCGGGCTCGCGGGAGGGGTTTCGGAGGCCGGGGCGGGCAGGGGGGTGAGGCCGGTCTCGGGCGGCGGGGCGGCGGGGGCCTCGGCCGGCGCGGAGGTCTGATCCGCGGCGCGGAGAGCGGGGGCCGCGAGCAGGAGGGCGGCAAACAGGGCGCGGGCGTGACGGGAGGGAGCGGTCATTGACGTTCGAATTCGCCTGAGGCGGTTTTCTTGAAAACGGAAAAGCCCAGGCTCTTGGCGTCGGAGACGGAGAGCGGCTTGAGAAGTTTCGGGGTATTCACCGAGTGCACGGCGGCGCGTTTGACGGCCTGGCCGCAGGTCGGGCAGGCGGCTAGGTCGGCTTCGGAGGGGGATTGCCGATGGTCGAAGCCGTCGCCGCAAAGGCGGCAGGGGGCGGCGGCGGGGACGTAGCGGTGAATGGGCACGGAGACAGAAAGCAAGGTCCGGGCATCAATGTCGAACGGCCAGTGGAAAACGCGGTGTCGGGCGGAAGTGTTTTACCGGAGGCGCGGCCAAGAAAAAGCCCCGGCGCGCGAGGCGGCCGGGGCGGTGCGGAGGGAGATGGCGCGCTTATTCGGTCGCGGGGGCGGACTTGGCCAGTTCGGCCTCGATCATGGCGGTCAGCATGCCCTGGGCGTTGCGTTCGGCGAGGATGGGGCCGAGCTGGCCCTTGATCTCTGCGGCGGCGGGCGAGGCGGGATCGAAGGCGGGGGTGTCCTTCTTAAGGGCGTGCACGAGGATGGCGCCGTTTTCGCGGGAGGGGAGGAAGTCGCTCACGCCGCCCTGATTGAGCGTGGAGAGGGCCTGGAACGCGGTGTAGTCGATCTCGGGCGCAGGCTTGGCCAGGCTGAAGGGGGCGGGAGTCTTGATCTCGGCCTTCAGGCCGGCGGCGGTGGCGGCGGAAGAGACGGCCTCGGCGAAGGGTTTGCCGGAGGTGACGGCGGCGAGGACGGTCTCGCGGAGTTTGCGGCCGGCCTCGTTGAAGAGGCGGCGCTTTTCCTCGGCCTGGTAGTCGGCGAGGACCTTGTCCTTCACCTCAGACAGGGCGGGAACGCGGGCCGGGACGCTTTCGCGCCAGACGAGGACGACGGCGCCTTCGGGCGCGGGCAGGGAGTTGGAGTAGGGGCGATCGGAGCCGAGGCGCAGGACCTCGGGCAGGATCTGCTGGGCGGCGGCGGCTCCGCCGAGGGAGGCGGGGATGGCGCCTTGGCCGACGAGGCCGATGTCCTCGAGCGCTAGGTTTTGCGCGGCGAGAAAAGCGGGGAGCTTGTCGGCGGCCACGCGTTGTTCGAGGAGCTTGACCGTAAGGTCGTCCGCGGCGGCGAGGGCGGCCTTTTCGGCGCGCTGTTTGCGCAGGTCGGCCTCGACGCGGGTGCGGACGAGGGCGAAGACGGCGTCGGCGTTTTGCTCTTTGCCGGCCTCGGTCTTCGCGTCGGCCGGGGCGGGGTAGCGGGAAGGATTGGCGTCGTAGGCGGCGCGGATTTCCGCGTCGGTCAGAGTGATGGCGTTGGCGAAACCGGCAGAAGGGATACGAACGCCGGAGACGGAGACGCGGGCGCCGATTTCATAGCGGCGGGCGTTGGTTTCAAACCAGGCGGCGAGCGCGGCTTCGCCGGCCTCGATTTTCGGGGCGAAACCCTGGCCGTCGATCGTGGCGATGGCGAGGGTCCAAGTCGTGTCGCGGCGGGCGAGCTGTTCGGAAAGGTCGGCGGGCAGGACGTAACCGGGGCCGGCGAGCAGGCTGCGGTAGGCCTCGGCGCGGATGTCGTCGATCACGACGCGGGCGATGTCGCCCTCGGTGAGGCGAGGGTTGGTCTTAAGAGAGTCGATGAAGCCGGAGTAGGCCTTGGGGTCGAACTTGCCGTCCGGGCCCGCGAAGCGGCCGAGCGTCTGGATGTAGGCGGCGACCGCGGGGTCGGAAGGCGAGGGCGAGGGCAGACGAAGCTCGGAGGCGAAGTGGAGGGAGGCGTGGCGCTGCAGCGCGTATTGCTCGACCTCTGCGGGCGAAGGGTCGGGACGGAAGGCGGGCTGGCGGAGATACAGGCTGAGTTGGGCGTCCTCGATCAGCACGCGCTGATCCTCGATCTTGGAGAGATTCAGCCCGAAGAAGGGGCGATCCGGAATCTTTTGGCCATGGCCGTGACCAAGGCCGGAGGAGGCGTTGGTGATGAAGACGAAGGAGATGATCACCAAGACCAGCAGGATGAGGAAGAGCCACTTGAAGTGCTGCTGGAAGGTGCGTTGGATCCAGGAAATCATGGGGGAAAGGGGCGGAACGTGAGGGAGGGAAGGGCGGGCAGGCAACCGCGAATCGCATGTGCGCGCTGGAGGCGGGCGAAAGATTGGCGACGAAAGGGAGACCGGCTAGGACGCGATGCGATTCCGCCACGCCGGGTCCGGGTTGGGCGCCGAACGGTGTGTAAGTCGAGTCGTCTAGCATGGACGACAACGGTTTACCCAAAAAACGGGCCCGCCGGGCAGGCCAAGTCCAGTGCGGGGCCAAGGCGCGCGGCAAAATCGCCAGGCGAAGCCTCGACCTAACGCTGCCGCGCTCAGCGCAAGGTCACGGCGAGGGACTCGCCGGCGGCGAGCACCACGGGTTGAGCCCAGCGGATCAGGGTTTCGCCGTCGACGCGCTCGATCGTGCCGGGGATCACGCGGTCCGCAATGCGGCCGCTGGCCTGCGTCGGCGCGAAGCCGTCGGCGGTCTGCACGCCGAGGGTCTTGAGGGCCAACTTTCCGTAGGCGAGATCGACCGTGGCGGTGAAGCTGTCGGCCGACCGCTTCTGCGCGTAGCTGCCCCAGCCCTCGGCGCTGGTGAAGGCGGCCTTGAAGTTTTCGGGGGTGAGTTTGGGTGCGAAGGCCAGCAAGCCGGTCTGGCCGTGGTAGCGGTAGCCGCACAAGGCGGTGAAGACGCCGTAGCTGGCCATGGCGCGGGCGTAGTGGTCGCTCCATTCGATTTCGTTGTAGGGATTGCGCTTGGACGGGGCGTAGCGGTCGTGGATGGCGCGGGCGATGGCGAGGCCTTCGGTCACCATGCCTTCGTTGATCATGTGGCCGGCGACCTGCCACTCGAAGCCGGTCATGTATTCGTTGAAATACATGGCGGCCCACATGGTTTTCTCGTCTCCGCCGGCGGCCTTGAGGTAGTCCCAGTCCGGGCGCGGGAAGGTGGTCATGATCAGACCAGCGTCACCGGGGAGGCCATACAGGCGGCCGGGTTTGTTGAGTTCGCGCCACGGGCCGGCGTCGGGGCAGAAGTTGTAGCGCCAGAGGCTTTGCAGGGCGCTTCGGGTCTCGGCTGCGGGCAGGATGCGGCCTAGGCCGGCCTGGAAGGCCCAGCTCTGGCCGAGGACCTGGTCGATGTGGCAACCGGTGCCCGAGTTGACCGTCTTGGGGAAGTTCGGGTCGACGAGGTTGATGAAGTATTCGCCGTTGTAGAGCTGCTCGAGCATCGAGCGTTCGCCCTTGAGGCGGAGGGTGCGGCAGCGCTCGGCGAACGCGGGTTCGCCGAGGTCTTCGGCCATCGCTTCGCTGGCGCGGAGGGCGGCGTGATATAGGCCGGAGAGCCAGGCGATCTGGCCGCGCCAGTCGGTGTCGAGGGTGTTGTGTTGCGCACCGTCAAGAAGGCCGTCGCCGCGGTCCTGGGAGATGAGGCGCTCCATGGCGAGTTTAACCTTGGGCCAGAGCGGACGCAGGAAGGCGTCGTCGGTGGTCATGCTGTGCTCGCGCCAGGCGCGGAGGATGGCCATGGCCTGGCCGTCGATGGCCAGGCCGAAGCCGTGGTCGCCGCGGAAGTGGATGACGCCGGTCTTCTCGATAAAGGCCGAGCCGAAGTCGGTGCGGGTGCGCAGATCACGCTCGAGCGCCGGGAACAAGCGCCCGATGGCCTGACCGTAGCCCCAGACGTGCATGCAGGTGCCTTCGCCGGCGCCTATGCCCTCCCAGCCCCAGAAGCGGCCGCCCTCGAAGCGGTAGGCGGTGGTGGTGGCGAGGATGGAGGTGTTGAGGAAGGTGCGATCGAGCGCCCAGCGCGGGAGGGTGGAGTCGTTCCACGTGCGGCTCCAACGCATCGTCTCGGCGTCGAGGCGGGCGAAGTTTTTGGCAAGATAGTTCACGACCGCGGCGGCGTCGGCGAAACGCCCGGCATACTCGCGGACGCCGTAGCCGGGGAAGGTGGCGGGGGCGGCGTTGGGGAAGTGCCAGGCGATGACGGCGTTCACGGTGAGGCTGCCGCCGGCGGGAATGGTTTTCTCGGCGCGGACGCCGCCGATGGGCTGGCCGGCGGTGGTCTTCGCCGGGGCGGGCGCGGCGGCTTCGGCGCTGGCGATGGTGTCGGGATCGAGGATGGTGAGCGCCATCGTGCCGACGTCGCGCAGGCGGCGGAAGTGGGCCGGCGGCGTCCATTCGGGACGGGCCTTGTCGGCGGTGGCCAGCAAGGTGGCGCCTTTGACCTGGTTGGCGCGGCGGATCTCGGCGGGCGGGCAGGTCTGGGCGCCGATGACGTTTTCCAACCAGCCGGAGAGCGTGACGGTAACGGGGGTCTTGCCGGGATTGGTCAAGGTGTAGCGAAGGACGGTCGCGGGCAGGCTGGAGTCGTCTACATTAAGCGGGATGAAGGGCGAGTAGGCGACGAGGTCGACCGCGACCGGCACGGCGGGATCGCGGTAGGCGACGCGGCCGAGCGGATACGAACCGGTGAAGCTGAGGTCGGCCCAGCCGCCGGCGCGATTGAGCGTGCGGGTGCGGGTCTCGCCCTCGGCGGTTTTCCAGGAGAGGGCGAAGCCCTGTTGCAGCGGGGAACTCTGGGTGCGCGGGCTGACGTAGGCGGCGCCTTCGCGGGCGATGATTTCCTTGCCCTCGAAGATGACATTCTTGCCGTCGATGCCCTGGCGTCGGGCGTCGTTGAAAATATCCCACAACCAGAGCTGTCCGTCGCCACCGAGATAGACCAGGCCGGCGCACAGGCCGCCGACCGGCATGCCGATGTAGTCGAGCTCGGAGCCGCGCAGGACCTCGGGCGAGCCGGGGGCGGTGAGGGCGGCGATCCAAGCGGGCGAGAGGTTTTTCTCGGCCGGAATCGGGTGCGCGAAACCGGGGGAACCGGCGAAGCCTTCGAGCGCGGTGGACAAAAGGAGGAGCGAAGACATCAGGGGCAGCTTCATGCGCGAGAGAGTTGGCGGGTGGGGTGGGGCAGGCCGGAGGAAGGGACGTTTACCGGGCGGGCGCCGCGGCGAGGGCGGCGCGCAGGCGGGCCTCGGCCTCTGGGGTCCAGTAGCCGCATTCGAGGCGGAGGAACACCGACGTGTAGGGCAGCGTAAGGTTGGTTTTTAGAACGAGGACATGCACCAGCGAGCCGGCCCGATCGAGGTCGCGGATGATGGTCTCGTGCGGCGTGCGTTCGACCACGGCGCCGGCGAGCACGCGCTCGAGCTCGGCGCGGTAGGCGGTGATGCCGGGCGCGTCGGCCTCGGCTACGGCGGAGAGTTCGGCGTCGATCACCGCCACGGGTTTGACGTGAGGCTCCTTCGCGACGGCGGCCAAGACCTCGCGCACCACGGCGAGTTGGTCGGCGCCGGTGACGACGGTTTCCACGCCCGCGCTTGTCTGGGCCGGATAAGCCGAATCGACGATGCAGATCCAGTTGCGGTGACCGTAGGCCGGGAGGCGTTCAGCCACCGTGCTCCGCCATGAAGTGCATCCGGAACCGGACACGACGAGGACTGCCATGAGCCACAGGGGTAGGAAGCGCATGGTGAAATTTCGTGTAGTTACACGTTAATTTGGCAAGCGCAAAGAATCCCACGTGAGTTTAGCGTGTTATACGCTAATTATAAACGGTTAAAGTTCCGGTAAAGGCCGGGGTTTTCCGGTGGAGGCGCCCAGTTCGACCTGTGGCGCGGGCAAGGGCGAAAGCGGGCGTCCGGCCAAGGTCGAGGCGACCTGTTCCGCCAATCCGGCGTAGGGGTAGGCGACGCTGGTGAGCGACGGGTCGATATCGACGAGGATGGGACTGCGGTCCACGCCGATCACGGAGATATCTCCGGGCACCTCCAGCCCCGCGGCGCGCAGGCGGCGGATGAGCGGGAGGGCGTCGGGATCGTTGTGGCAAAAGACGGAGGTGACGTCCGCGGCTCGCATGCGCTCGATCAGGTCCGGGGCTTCGACGCCTTCTGCCCAGACGAGGGGCGATAGGCCGGCCGAGGTCATCGCCTCCACGTAACCATCGCGCCGATGGCGGCGGACGACGTGGTCGGCATGGAAGGGGGTCTGGCCGGTGAGGTGAAGGATGCGCTGATGGCCGAGGTTGAGCAGGTGCTCGGTGGCGACCCGGCCCGCGGCGCGTTCGTCGGGTAGCAGCGATATCACTCCGGGGCAGGCGCAGGGCAGGATCAGCGAAAGCACCGGTTGGCGGGCGACCGTGACGGCGGGCAGCTCGAGATTGGCCGGCGGCATCACAAGAATCAGGGCTCGCAGGCGGCGGGCGGCCGACTCGACGAAGGCTTTTCGCATGCCGTCGGTCTCATCTGGCGCGACCCAGAACGAGAGTTGCAGCCCATCGGTCTGGAGGCGGCGCGCCAACACCGCGAACAGGGCCATGAAAAAGGGGGCGCGCAGGTCGGTGGCCGAAACGATGGCTCCCACCACGGTGGAGGTGGCCAGTCCCATGAGTTCGCGCGCGGCCGGATTGGGCACGTAGCCGTGTTGCTCGGCCATCGCCAGGATGCGGGCTCGCGTGCTCGCACTGATGCCCGGCCGATTGTGCAAGGCGCGATCGATGGTGCCTTGGGATACGCCGCACAAGGCCGCCAATTCGAGGGAGGAGATCATCGGAACGGCTGCGGAGACTAAATGCCAACGGCTGAAAACCCTTGGATTTTAAAGCCCCGGATTTTGACCACGGATCGCGCGGATAAGAAAGGATACGATCGGCTCCATCCGTGCCCGTCCGTGTAATCCGTGGTTAAAATATGAATACATTTGGCTGATGCGGCGAATGCGCCCGGTTTTTCGTCGCTACCCTTAGCCCTCTCGGTGGGGCATGGGATAGGCATCGATCAATTCGTCGAGATTACGCTGGAAGAAGGCGCCGCTCTGGAAGCCGCCCAGTTGATCGTCGTAGGCCAGCACGATGGGGTCGAAATCGGTAAGGGTGGGACCGGTCGGGTCGCCGCCGTGATCGTCGTCCATGCGCTTGAAGTCGGCCAGGGTGGTGCGATTGAGCGGGCGCGCGGGCTGGTAGCGCAGGTCGTTTTCCTGGTCGCCTTTCTCCGGGGGCACTGGGGTGAGCAGGCGCATGTGGACGAGGCGGTTGAGGCACTCGTTGAGGATCTGGGTGGGCACGCCTAGTTCGGCGCCGAGTTCGCTGGCCTTGGCCGGGGGCAGGCACTCGCGGAAGCGGCGGCCGATGCGAAGGAGAACCGTGAGGGAAAGGCGCTCGCGCATCGACTCGGCGAGGGTGTTCCACGCGGCCTGGCTGTTGCGGAAGTGGACGTTCTGAATGGCGTAGCTCACCTGGCCGCCGAGCAGCAGGAAGAACCAGAAAACATAGAGGCCGAACATCAGGATGGGCAGGATGCCCAGCGAGCCGAAGAGGCTGCGCTGCTGGACGACCTTGGAAAGGTAGAGGAAGGCCAGGTAGTTGTTGGCCACGACGAGCAGGCCCACGAGGACCGCGCCGGCGGCGGCGCTGCGCCAGAGCACGCGGGTGTTGGGGATGAACTTATAAAAAAGCGCCAGCACCAACATGAGCAGCACGATGGAGAGCGAGGGCAGCAGCCAGCGGAGAAAATCCACCACGGCGGGGCCGAGGCCGAAAGGCAGGCTGCGCTCGACGAGGTTGAAATACGCGCTGGCGGACAAGGTCGTGACGACGGCGAAAAAGAGCACCGCGCCGAGCGTGAGCACGGTCCAATAAAAGACGATACGCATGACCCAGGAGCGGCCCTGGCGCACGCCCCAGATCTCGTTGAACGCGTTCTCCACCGAGGTGAAGAGTTGCAACACGATGAAGATGAGCGTGACCACGCCGACGATGCCGGCGGTGCTGCTGCGCGAGCCCGCGATGAAGCCGTCGATGAGGACGGTGAGCTCCGGATTGGCCTCGGCGGCCGCCGGAGCGGGCTCGGCCGGCGGGGGCAGGTTCAAATTTGCGGCGGAGACGACGTCGGAGCGGGGCTTGGCGACGGGCGGCTGGCTCGGCGCGTTGGCGGCTTTTGTGGGGGCCGTCGGGGCGGGATGCGTTGCGTTGGCGGCCTCCAGTTTCTCATACTGGGTGACCTGCGGCGCCACGAACTTGATGAGCTTGTTGAGGGTGTTGACCGCGAGATCGGGGTCCTGCCGATCCAGGACAAAGCCCGCAACGAGCACGGCGATGGCCATGAGCGGGCCGAGGCCGAGCAGGGTCGAAAAACTGAGCGCGGCGGCCCGGCTGGGCGTCTTGGTTTCGATGACTCCGGTGAAGGTGATCGAGATGACGCGCAGCAGGGCGTAGAAACGCGCCTTCGGACCGCGGCCGTCGAGGTATTCGTTGCGCCAGATGTCCCGGGTGTAGAGGCGGACGGCGCGTTGCCAGAGATGAAGGCCGGGCAGGGGCATGGCGCGCGCGGGGCGGTTTTTAATTCGTGAACAGGTGATGCGCCACGCCGCAGGCGCCGACAAAGCCGAACACGGCGGCCAGGATGACGCCGGGCAAATTCACCAGGATGGTGCAAAAAAACAGGCCGAGCGCGGTGGCGGCGGAGAAGGCGAGCGGGAGCGGGTGGCCTTGAAGATAAAACAAGGCGCCGGTGAAACCAAAGCCGAGCATGGCGGAGAATCTCACCACCGGATAGGCGCCGACCGACCCCAGGGCCAGGCACACGCCGAGGAGCAGGTTGAAGCCGCCGAACAGCGCGAGCGGGGACTGGAGCAGCGCGAGGGGCTTGAGTGAAAAAACCACGTCGATGTGCGGCAGGATATAGGCGACGGCGGTGACGAAGAGCACGGCCATCGCGGCGTAGAGCCCGACGGCCGCGGCCTTGCCTTGGGCGATGGCGGGGTCTGCCTTGTCCTTGGTGTCGGGGGTGCGACCCTCGGCCGCCAGCAACATGTCGTTTACCGTGATGGGGCGGTCGTCCTGGGACGCGACGTTCAGGGTTTTCACCTGCGCGTCGGACTTGGATTTGACCCGAAGGGTCTTGCGCGCGGGGAAAAGAGTCTGGAGCAGCTCCGGGTTGGCGTTGATCGCCACCCAGCTCTCCGCGGCGGCGTCGTAATAGAAAGTGTCCGCGTCCAGCTGGCCGTTCTCGGCCAGGGAGGTAAGTTGTTCGAGCGTGAACGGGCCGCGCGCGTCGGTCTCGGTCGCCTTGCGGATATAGTATTCCTGCGTCGTGGACATCGGGTCTAGGGTAGGGGCGGGTTTTGTAAAAAGTCGACCGATGAATCAGGCTCCGCCCGGCCGGGCGCGGCGCGGGATCACATGCGGGCGAGGATGCGGAGCCCCAAAAGCTGCAGGCCTGTTTCCAGAACCAGCAAGGTGCGGGCGCAAAGCCGGACGCGCCGGGCGCGGACGGCGGGATCGTCGACCGCGACCTTGTCGGCGCCGTAGAAGGCGCTGAAGGCGCCGGCCAGCTCGTAAAGGTAGAGGCAGAGCACGTGCGGGCGGAGCGTGGCGACGGCGGCGGATTGCGCGTCGGCGAATTGCACGAGCTTGCGGGCGAGCGCCAGTTCCGCGGCCGTTTCCAGCGGGGAGGCGGCCGTCTCGGCGGCGGCGTCGCCGGGCTGGAGATCGAGCTTGCGGAAAATGGAGCGGACGCGCGCCACGGCGTAGAGCAGGTAGGCGGCGGTGTTGCCCTCGAGGGAGATCATCTTGTCCCAGGAGAAGGTGTAGTCGCTGGAGCGGTTCTGGCTGAGGTCGGCGTATTGCACGGAGCCCACGCCGACGATCTCGGCGATGACGGCGCGCTCGGCCTCGGGGATGTCCGCGGACTTTTCGTCGACGAGGCGGCGGGCGCGCTCGACCGCCTCGCCGAGCAGATCCTTGAGCTTGATGTTTTCCCCGCTGCGGGTCTTGAGCGGGCGGCCGTCCTCGCCGAGCACGGTGCCGAAGCCGAGGTGTTCCAGGCGCATGAGCGGCCGGCCGGCCTTGGCGAACCATTTTTGCGCGGTGAGGAAGAGCTGCTCGAAGTGGTCGCCCTGCCGTTTGTCGACCACGTAGAGCGCGGCGTCGGCCTTGAAATGGTCGGCGCGGTAGAGGATGGTGGCGAGATCGGTGGAGGCGTAGTTGGCCGCGCCGTCAGCCTTGCGGACGATGAAGGGATTGGGTCGCTCGGCGTCGCGCGAGAAAC
>JAIXVY010000137.1 GCA_027482505.1 Opitutaceae bacterium
ACTGCCATGGTGGTATCTTTCCTTGATGAACGCGACGTCCGTCGTCGCCACGGACCCGGAAATACGGTCCGGGTCGGGCCGTCCGGGGCGGAAGCCCCAAAGCGTTAACCCTGCACGGGAAATGCGGCCGACTGCTAGTGGTAGTTCGTAAAGGAAAGGACACGCCCCATGGCTATTTCAAAGAACACCCGCGAAAGGGGGCGGGGCACGCCGGGCGGACCCGTTGGAGCGGGAGACGCCTGGCGGTCAGGGGGCGGCGCGGCCCGTCGCGGGCCGGTCGCCGCCGTCGAGGCCCGGGCTTAGCTCTGCAGCAAGCGAAGCGCGGTCTGGGCGCTCTGGTTGGCCTGGCTGAGCATGGCCGTGCCGGCCTGCACCAGGGTGTTCCAGCGGGCGAGCTGCGTGGACTCGGACGCCACGTCGACATCGATGATGCGGCTGTTGGCGGACTCGAGGTTGGCCTTGTTGACCGTGAGCAGCTCTGAGGCGAAGTTGAGGCGGCTCTGCTGGGCGCCGTTCGAGGCGCGCATCGTGGCCACGTTCTCGATCGCGGTCTTGATCGTGTCGATCGACATGTTGCCGAGAGCGGTGGCGGTGGTGGCGACAGCGCCCACGCCGGAGGCGGTGCTGGCGAGATCCACGCCGTTCGCGATCGTGACCGCGCTGGCGGTCGACGCGTCCTCGGTGGTGAACACGGAGAAGCCGGACGTGCTGGTGCCGAAAAGGCTGACGCCGTTGAAGGCCTCCGAAGTGATGGCGGTGAGCTGGCTCTGCAAGGCGAGGAACTCGGTGTTGTAGTTCGCCTTGTCGTTGTTGGTCTTGGTCACGTCATCGTTCAGCATGCGGAGCTCGCCGATGCGCTCGAGCACCTTGGCGGTGACCTTGAGCGCGCCGTCCTGCGTCTGCAGGTAGGAGGTCGCGTTGCTGATGTTGATGTTGACCGCGCCCTGGCGGCGGGCGGTGGCCGACAATTTCATCGAGACGGCGAGGCCGCCGGCGTCATCGGCCGGGCTGACGATCTTGGAACCGCTCGACAAACGATTCAGGCTCTTCTGGAGGGCCTGATTGGAAGCAGCGAGGTTGTTGGACGCAACCGTGGCCGCGAAGTTGGTGTTAATGACGACTGACATGGTGATCTTCCTTGATGATGCTACCCTGTCCGTAGGGCGACGGGCCGATGGAGGATTCGGACCCGATCCGGCCGCAACACTTGTCGCGGATGCCTTGTATTGCGGAACAAACTACGTCCGGCTTTAGCGCGAAGCGCGGAAATAATTTTTCACCCGCGCGCTAAAGTTTTCGCGCTTGCGGCCGCGCACGCCCGCAGGGCGGCGGAAAACGCGCGGGCCCGCCCGGCGTGATCCATCAGTGGACCGCGGGAAAGGTCGGCGCGAAGCGAAGCGGCCAGCGCGCGGCGTCCCGCGTGGTCGAGGGCCAGCGCGCGCGCGATCTCCACGTAGGCCGCGGCGTCCGGCGCAATCCATTCCGGGTGGCCCGCCGCGGCGAGCAGGGAAACGCCCACGCGCGAGCGGTGCTCCGCGCCGGCTAGAGTGACCACCGGGCGCCCCATCCAGAGGGCCTCGCAGGTCGTGGTCGTGCCGTGGTAGGGAAAGGGATCGAGCGCCACGTCCACCCGCGCGTAGAGCGCAAGATGCCCGCCGGTGGAGGCGATCCTTCCGACAAGCTCGACGCGCTCCGGATCAATGCCGCAGGAGGCGAGGCGCGCCCGCCACTCGCTCGCGGTCTCGGGTTCGTCGAAACCGTGGCCCTTGAGCAAAAGGCGCGAGCCGGGCGTGGCTTCGAGCACCCGGGCCCAAAGGCGCAGCGTAAAGTCGCTCAGTTTGGCCGGCGTGTTGAAGGACCCGAAAACCACGGGCTCCCCCGCCCCGCCGCGCGGCGGCTCCACCTCGCCGGAATCGGGCGCGGGCGAAAAAGCCCAGGCGCAGGGGGAGAAGCGCACGAGCCGCTCGGTGTGCAAGGCGTCCGCCGCGCCCTCGGGATCGGCCAGGCCGTCGGTCAGGCGAAAGTCCATTTCCGCAAGACCCGTCGTGCCCGGATAACCGAGGTAGGTGACCTGCGTCGGCGCGACGCGCTCGGCGTAGACGGGCAGGCGGTTGAACCCCGTGTGGCCGGCCAGATCGAGCAACAGATCGGGGGCGTCGGCGCGCAAACGGTCGCGCACCGCGTCGTGAGGCAGGCCCGCGAGGCTGATCCAGCGCGCGGCGTGTTTTTTCAGCTCGGCGCTCACCGCGTCCTCGACGGGATGATCGTGGTAAAGCCAGACCTCCAGCTCCCCGGCCGGCAGGTGGGCGAGCAAGGGCAGGAAAAACTGCGCAACGGCGTGCCGGCGCAGATCGGGCGAGACCACGGCAACGCGCAGCGGACGCAGGCCATCCCACCGCGCGGGCGCGTGCCAGACGGGACCGCGGCGCGGACGCGCCGCCCCGTAGGCGCGGGCGGCCTCGGCGATGGTCGACGCGCCGGAGGCGTCCGAATAGTTGAGGCAGAGCAGGCGCGCGCTGCCCGCCTCCGCATGCGAGGGATCGGCCGCGAGCACGCGACCATAGGCCTCGATCGCCTCGGCGAGCCGCCCCGCCTCCTGATACGCCAGCCCGAGGCCCAGATCCACGCCCGGCAGGCCGGGCTGAAGGGAGGAAGCCCGCGCCAGAGCCGCGAGCGCAGGTCGGGCGCGGTGCAGATTGGCGAGCGCGATGCCGAGATTTTTCCAAGCCTCGGCGTTGCCGGGCCACAGGCGCGTGGCCTCCTCGAGGACGGGCAGCGCGCCGCCCATCCCGTGCTTGGCGATCACAAGATGGCAGACGCGAAAAAACGCCTCGGGAGAATCCGGACGCAGCGTGCAAGCGGCGCGCGCCGCCTGGATGGCCTCGTCAAGCCGGCCGCGACGACGCTCGACGGCCGAGAGGTGTTCCCAAGGCTCCGCGGCCTTGGGGTCGCGCACGGCGGAGCGCTGGAGCAGACCGGCGGCCTCGTCCAGCCGGCCGAGCGCGGCCTTGGCGACACCGAGGCGAAGCAAGGCGAGCGCGGAGTCTGGCTTTAGCTGAAGCGCGCGAGAAAGCTGGGCGTCCGCGACGGCATGCTCGCCCGCCTGCAAGGCGGCCAGCCCGCCCAGATGCCACGCGTCAAAATTGCCCGGCGCGGCGCGCTGAAGCTGCGCGTAGAGCGGTCGCGCCGCAACCAGACGCCCCGCCTGATGGTGGGCAACGGCCTGGGTCAAAAGTTGCGCGACAGCCTGCGGATTCATGACGGTCCCGAGGCTAGGCCGCGCGACCGGCGCAAGCGAGCAAAGCGGAGGCGAAGGCGCGCCCCTGCGCGTCGGCGTCGCCCAGCGGCGAGGCTTGGAGCGCCGCTCGCAGGCCGGCGCAGCGGCGGGCGAGCGCGGCGCGGTCGGAGGCGAGGCGGACGGCGATCTCGACGTAGGCCTCGGGCGTGTCGGCCACGAGGTCGCTCGCGCCCGCCGCGCTCAAGAGCGAGGCACCGACGCGCCGCACATGACGGTCGCCGGCCAGCGTTACCACCGGACGCCCCATCCACAGCGCCTCGCACGTGGTGGTGGTGCCGTGGTAAGGCAGCGGATCCAGCGCCACGTCGACGCGCACGTAGGCGGAGAAATGGTCCGAGCGCGAAGGCGCGAAGGGCAGCAGCTCCACGCGTCCCGGCTCGATGCCGGCGGCGCTCGCGCGCCTTCGCAGCCATTCGGAATCGGGCGGCGTGCCCTTGAGCAAAAGAACGGAGCCCGGCACGGCCGCGAGCACGCGAGACCACAGCGCCCAAGTGTCGGGGGACAGTTTCCCGAGATGATTGAAGGAACCGAAAGTGATGGGCCGCGCGGGATCGAGCGATGCGGGCGGCGGCGCGGGCTCCGGCAAATCCTTCGGGGCGCGGTAACACCAGGCGCAGGAGGAAAAACGCACGAGTTTCTCGACGGCATGCGCGTCGGCCGCATCGGGCGGATCGGCGATGGCGTCGGTGAAGCGGAAATCCATCGCGTCGATCCCGGTGCCGTTCGGATAGCCGAGGTAGTTGATCTGCACCGGCGCGACGCGGCGGGCGAACATCCCGGGACGCGCGTGGCCGGTGTGCCCGGCGAGATCCACCATCACATCCGGAGCGTCGGCGAGAACCTGGCGCGACGCGGCCTCGTCGGAAAGCCCCGCCAGATTTCGCCACAACGCCGCGCGCGCGCGCAGGCGGGCGCTGACGGCGTCCTCGGCCGGATGGTTATGATAGAGGAGTATCTCGCAACCCGCCGCGGCCACCGAGGGCAGCAACGGCTCGAGGAAGTGGGCGACCGCGTGTTCGCGCAGATCGGGTGAAAAAAAGCCCACGCGCAACGGTCCGGAGGAGAGCGGCCGCCGCGCAAGCGCGGCGGAAGGGCCGAGACGGGCGCGCAACGCCGCGCCGTAATCGCGGTGGGCGCGCGTCAGCTCCTCGACCGGCAAGCGGTCGAAGTAATGCATGACGAGCAGGCGCTGTCCGGCCGAGACCATGTCGGAAGGATCGCGGGCCAGTGACTCGGTGAAGGCGGCGTGCGCGGCCTCCATGTCGCCGAGGGCGTGGTGGCAGGCGGCGCGCGCCGCGGCAGCCCCGCTCTGCGAGCCGGCGCGGCCAAGAACGGCGAGCGCCTCGCCGGGGAGTCCCGCCGAAAGCAGATACTGGCCGAGCGCGAGCCAGCCCGACGGATCGCGAGGACGCGCCTCGGCGCCACGACGCAGGGCGGCGAGGGCCTCGACGCGTTTGCCGGCGCGGCCGAGCGCTAGGCCGAGATTGGTCCAGGCCTCGCCATTGGAGGGCTCGGCCGCCACGGCGCGGCGCAGGGCCTGTTCGGCGGCCTCGGCACGGCCGAGTCGGCCCAGGGCCACGCCCAGACACATCCACGTGGCTCCGGAACGCGGTGAGAGAGCGGCGGCGGATTCCAGCCACAAGACGGCCTCCTCGGCGCGCTCCAGCTGAAGCAAGGCGAGCCCGCCCAAATGAAGGAGGCGCGCGTCGCGCGGCAGACGGGCGCGCAGCGCGCGGTAGAGCGCGAGTGCGGGCTCCAGCCGGCCGGCTTGGTGATGGGCGATGGCGGCGTCGAGTCCGCCCGCGGGCGCGGAGACCGGCGCGTTGGTTTTCATGCCGCGGCGCGTTCGACGCGGCCGGCCACGTGGCGCGCCAGTTGTTCGGCGAGGACCACGCCGACGGTCTCGCGCCGGTTGTAGTGGTCGTAGATTCGACGGCGTTGCTCCGCGGTCGCGGCCAGCGCCTGTTCGCAGGCGGCGGTCAGGGCCGCGAGGTCGCCGTGCGGGTAGCGCATCAGAAGACCGGCGTCAGCGAGCTCGTCGAGGCGGCCGCCCGCCGTGGAGTCCTCGGATACGGGAACCAGACCGAGGCAGCCGGACCAGAACGGGCGGTCGGTGTGGGAGCGCGCCATCGCGGGCGTGGAGAATTTTCTCCCCTCGGGGCAAAAGCCGACGGCATAGCGTCCCAAACCGGCGCGCTCGGCGACGCTCACCGAGTGGTCGTGCCAGACGACGAAGCGGTCCTTGAACACCGAGCGCAGATGGTCGATTTGACGACGGCGGTGCGGGGTCAGGCCAAGCTCGGAGCCGAGAAAAATTATTTTCTCCTCGGGCTCGGGATTGAAGGGAGCGGCGAAGGGAACGACGTTGGCCACCCAGCTGCGGTGCAGCGCGAGGCAGCCCGGGCGCAGCGCCGCGGCGGCGGGGCCGAGCGGAGACTCGTCGTGGATCAACACGTCGAGATGGGGCGCGAGATCGGCGAAGCACGGCATCTCGCGGCTCGCCTCGTCGAAGGCGTAGTAGGCTATGCGCACGCCATGCTTGCGCAGGAACGTGCAGAGCGGGACGAGGGGCGCGCCGATTTTCTGTGGGTGGTGGGCCATGAACACCAGCCACCATTCCTCGGACGCCGGGCGGCGCTGGGCGGCGGCGATAAACTCGGCCAGACCGGCGGGGCCGACGGTAAGCGCGGGCAAAAACGCCAGTTCGCGGTGCTCGGCTGCGGCGAAGCAACGCGCGCACTCGCCATACCAGTCGCGATCAAGCCGGGCCATGGCGCGCAAACGCAGGTCGGCCGAGCGCGGCAGATGCGCGTCGAGCGATTCTCCGGGCAGACCGGCGAGGTAGGCGGAAATCTCCTCGGGGCGGGCCGCCCAGGGATTGAAAAACGTGAGGCGACAGCGGGGGGCGGACACGGCGATGCAGGGGTGACGATTCAGGACGCGACGGGCTGAAGGACATTCCACGCCGCGGCCAGCGGGGCGGGAAGACGAGGATGCTTGGCCAGGAGGTTTCGCATCCAGGGGTAGGAGCAGAGACGGACCACCAGTTCCCGATGGGACTCCGGACAGCGCGAAAGGCGCTCATCGAGCTCGGCGATAAGGTCGATGCGGCTGTTTTTGGCCTGCTCGAAAATCCAGAGCGTGGTCTGGCTCATGCGACGAATCATGTCGGGGGCGGAAAACCTGAGCCCGTCCTGCGCGGGGTGGGTGCGGATGCACGCGGTCGGCAGCGGGTTGTAGGCGATGGGGCCGCTGCGCCCGTAGAGCGCGCAGATCATGCGGTCGGTGTCGAAGGGGTTTCCGGTCGTGACGATTTCGAGTCCGGTCTGAAAAACATCCGTGCGCATCACCATCGTGGAGTAGCGGCCCGGAGTGCCGGGCAGGCTGGCGACGAGGGAATCAGCGTGGCCGACCCGCCAGGGACGCAGCGGAGCCGGGCAGCCGAGGGCGAACCAATACATCAGGTTGGCGCCGTGGGATCCGGCGGCGTGCTGAAGCGGGGCCCTTTCCGAATCGGTGTCGAAAAACGCGGAATAAGAGCCGACCGCGGAGTGGGCCTCGATCGCGGCGAAGGAGTCGGCCAGGTGGGAGGGCAGCCACCAGTCGTCGTCGTGGAGCATGGCCACATAGGCGGATTCGCAAGGCTCGGAGAGGAGCAGACGAAAATGCTCAATCGTGGCGGAGGGCGTCCGCATGATGAACCGGATCGGAAGACGGTCGGCGAATTCCGCGCAGAGCGCGCGCGAGCGCTCGTCGGCGCCGTTTTCCGAGACGCGCACCTCGCGGATGCGCGCGCGCGCGGTCTGGTCGACCACGCTTTGCAGCGCCGTGCGCAGATACTCCGGCCGACGATACGTGGGGATGAGAACGGTGACGTCTGGAGTGCTCATGGTATTTTCAGCGGGCGGCGAGCTGGCCTTGGATAACCGCGAGGGTTTGCGCCAGCATGCGGTCCTCGTGGAAGAGAGCCTCGGCGCGGAGCCGGCCGGCCTCCCCCAGCGCGCGGCGCGCGGCGGGATCGGCGGCCCAGGCGGAGAGGGTCTCGGAAAGAGCGGCGATGGTCGCGACGGGATCTACGACGGGATCGGGCAGCAGGCGGCCGGTGTCGGCGAGTTCCTCGGGGATGCCGCTGACGGCGGTGGCGACGACGGGGAGGCGTTTGGCCATGGCCTCCATGATCGCGAGCGGCATGCCCTCCATGCGTGACGGGAGGGCGAAGATGTCCGCGGCGTCATACCAAGCCTCGGTGTCCCAGCGCTGGCCGAGCAAATGAAAGCGGGCGGAGAGGCCGAGCCGGTCGGCGCGGGCCTGGAGCGAAGCGCGAAGATCGCCTCCGCCGATACAGGCAAAATGGACGCGGGCGCCGGGCGCGCCCGGGACTCGGGCGGCGGCCTCGAGCAAGAGGTCGTGGCCCTTCACCTCGGCGAGCCGGGCCACGGTGAGGCAGAGCACGTCGCCCGGGCCGAGCCCGAGACCGGCGCGGAGCGCCTGGCGGCGAGCCTCGTCGCGCGGGGCGAAGAAGCGGTCGGGGCGGCCATAATGGACGACCCGGCCGCGATCCGCGGCGAGACCGAAGCGGGCGCGAAGCAGGTCCAGATTTTGCGCGCTGACCGCCACGACCTCGCGCGCGGCGGCGTAGTGCCGGGCGAGCCGGGGCAGGACGGTGGCGAAATTTTTGGCGAGATACTCGCCGACAAAGCCCACCACGCAAAGGTAGGGCAGGCCGAGGGAGAGCGCGGCCTCGCGGGCGGCGAGATTGGAGACCGGCGAGCAATCGCTGAAGATGACGAGGTCTGGACGCTCGGCGGCGAACAAAGCGCGGGCCGGCGCCTCCTCGGTGACGGTGCGGGCGAACTCCTTGCCCGTGTCGTAGCCGATCCAGTGGTGGCGGACGCCGAGCGCGGCCTGCTCCGCCACGAGCGGGCTGGCGCTGCGCGACTGGGCGCACGAGACGCGGTAGCCGGCCGCGACGAGCGCCTTGAGCAGAGTGTGATTGTATTGGGCGACGCCGCCGTGCTCGGGGTCGTCGGTGTAGAGCAGGACGTGGCCTCCGGCGCGGAAGGCCTCGGCGGACGCGGACAGAGCCGCGCGGCCGATGCAGGACCGGGCCTCGGCGGCGAGCTCGTGGTTGCCCTGCATCTCGGCGATCTCGGCCATGAGCGCCCAGCCGTCGTCGAGTCCCTCGTCCATGCGCAGGGCGGCTTCGAGGGCCTGCAGCGCCTCGTTGTGCTGGCCGTTGGCGCGAAGGGCCCGCGCGACGTCGAGCCAGAGCCCGGGCGTGCCGTCGTCGTGCTGCAAGGCGGCGAGAAGATAAACCACCGCGCGGTCGGCGCGGCCTTCGGAAAGGAGGCGGTTGCCCAGGGCGCGGCGCGAGGCGAGATCGAGCGCGACGAGTTCACGGGCGCGCAGCGGGGCGGGATCGGCGCGGAAAACCTTGAGGCCGCGCTCCACGACCTCGTCGTAGGCGGTCTCGACGAGAGCGCCGAAAGCGTCGCTCGCCGCCAGGGTGTCCATAAACACGGGCGTTCGCCCCATCGCGGATTTGATGCGGGCGGAGAGTTCGGCGCGGGCGGAGGCGTCCTCGGCGAGGCGCCGGGCGAGCGAGAGATAGCCGGCCTCGTCCTCGGCGACCCACTCGGAGAGCCCGAGGGCGCGGAGCAGGGCGCCGCCCATGCGACCGCGCATCGTCTCGCCGTCCCACGCCACCACGGGCACGCCGGATTCGAGCGGATCGATGAGCGAGTTGACGCCCCCGAAGGGAGCGGTGTCGAGGTAGACGTCGGCGACGGCCATGAGCGCGCCCACGTCGGAGCGGCTGGGCAGCTTCATGGTCGAGACGACGAGCCGGTCGTGATCGACGCCATGGCGAGCCAGGACGGCCTCGAATTCGGCGCAGAAGCGCTTGATCGGATAGTCGCTCGACCAGTTGGGATTGAAGGGATGGAGCAGGAGCCGGGAGCCCGGCACCGAGGCGAGCAGACGGGCCCAGGTCTCGCGCATCTCGGGGATGATCTTGAAGTAATTGGCGGCCGAGGCGAAGACGACGGCGCCCTCCGGAATGCCGAGATCGGCCTTGGTCCAGACGCGCGACGGCTCCTGGCGATCCGCCTCGTAATTGAAGGCGTGGGTGGGCCCCGGGAGCAGGCCGAGGCGCTCGGTGAAGTGCGCCGCCGCGGCGGGGAGCTCGGTCAAATCGCCGGAGACGTAGAGATCGACCTCGGGGAGACCGCTCGTGATGCACGAGGAGTTGTTCACCACCTGCAGAGGCGCCACCCGATGAAGGGCGAGGCGGGTGATTTCGTTGGCCACCGCGGTCAGATTGGTGCCGAAGACCACCACGTCCAAGACGGCCTCGCGCAGACAGGCGAGTTGGCCGTCCAGATCGGCGGGCATGACGCGAAAATCCGCGGCCCGGGCTCGACAGTGGTTTTCCAGCGCGGAGCCGTCGGAGCGGCAGGAAAACAGGATCACCTCGAAACGCTCGGGGTCGAGGTTCTCGAAAGTGGGCAACGTGGTGTAGGTCTCGGTCTGGGGACCGAAGTGGCGGTTGACCACGCCCACCCTCAGCCGGCGGCCCTCGCGGGACAGGGCGAAGGGATCGTGGACCTCGCGGCGCGCCAGGCAGCGGCGCAACACGCGACCGCGCAGCTCGGCGTGGCGACGCAGACCGCCGGAGGCGAAGTAGAGCTGGATGGCGTTGGACACCCTTAGATACGCGTCGGCCGCGGCGCGCACCGCCCCGGAGCCGGGGCTGCGCTCGATCCAGTCCGCGAGGTGGGCCAGGTGGCGCTCCACGTGGCGCGCATGCGCTTCGGCGTCGCCCACCATCACCAAGCCCTTGGGCGGGCTGAACAACCACTCCGCGTAGGCGCCCCACCACGCCTCGGGCACGGCGGCCAGGAGCGGCGCCGACGGCTCTCGCCACGCGGCGCCGATAAAGAGACGGGCGACCATCGCGGGCCAGTGGCCCCAGTCGAGGTCGGCGCGCGCCGCGTTCTCCGCCGCGCCGGAGGGCGCGTCTTGGAGACCCGAGGCGGCCAGCCGACTCAGCAGGCGCCGCGCTTGATCGAGCAAAGCATGAGCGCGCTCGCGCCGGGGCCAGCGCGCCAGGCAGGTGGCCGCCTCGAGACGGGCTTGCTCGAAACTCGTCCGCGCCGCCTCGTCGCGTGCGTCGGCCATGGCTCGCGTCATCTCCTGCTCCAGCGCTCCGAACGCGCGCTCCAGCTCTTGCTGAAACCCATCACCCAAAAATGAAACGTCCACGAGGCGGCTGGAGATGACGGGGCTGGATTGGCTCATGAGGCAGCCCTAAACACGAAACATGCCACGAGCTTATTTGTCTACGTTAATAAATATCAGACAATAGCTTAGGATTATTATAAAGCGCCTCCAAGACATTTTCAATTTTTGCCGGCAGGCCATCGGGCAAAATTTGCCGACCAGCAAAATAATCCATTTCCTAGCGATTGGCGCTTAAAGCGGAGCCGGATCGGACCGATGAGATAAACGGCTCATTGTAGTTTTCGGGCCAAACCGAATTTCACCATGTCCTCCCTTCAGCTCGCAGGTCTCTCCTCCGGTTTCGACTGGAAGAGCTTCGTTGATCAAATGATCAGCCTGGAGCGGAGCTCGGGCGCAAAAATGGAGGCGGAGATCGCCTCCAACCAGCTGAAGCTGACCGCGCTCACCGGCGTGGAATCCCGGGTAAAGGATCTGCGCGCCGCGGTCAGCGAACTGGGGTCGGGCACTCTTTTCGGGTCGCGCACCGCCACGACCTCCGCCTCCGGCTGGTCGGCCTCGGTCGGCACCTCGGCCGCCTCGGGTTCCTACACCTTCAACGTCACCCAGCGCGCCACGGCCTCGCGCTGGACGGGCGGCGCCGACATCGGCTCTCCTCTCGCCGCGACCAACGACGTCTCCGGGGTGACGCTCGCCTCGCTGGGCACCGCCATCACCCCCACGGCGGGCGTCTTCACCGTAAACGGCTCGCGCGTGACCGTGGCGCTCGGGGACTCCCTGCAGGAGGTCTTCACGAAGATTTCCACCGCCACGGGCGGCGCGGTCGCAGCGGCCTACGACTCCGCCACGGACCGCGTGACGCTCTCCGGCTCGGGCCCCGTGGTCCTCGGCTCGACCACCGACACCTCCAATCTCCTCTCCGCGCTCCGGCTCGGCAACAACGGCACGAACACCGTCTCAAGCGCGACCGCGCTCGGCTCGGCCTCCGCCGGAGCGACGTTGGCCAACGCCCGGCTCGCCACCGCCGTGACCGCGGTGGACGGCGCCGGCAACGGCTCCTTCACCGTCAACGGCGTGGCGATCAACTACAACGTTAACACCGACTCGCTCAACGCCATCCTCGCGCGCATCAACGCCTCCGGGGCGGGCGTGACCGCCAGCTTCGATCCGTTCTCAGACCGCGTCTCGCTGGTAAACAACAAGACCGGCGATCTGGGCGTGTCACTGGAGGAGTCGCCGGGCGGCCTGCTCTCCGCGCTCGGACTCACGTCCGGCTCCGGCGCCGCGCTCACCCGCGGCCTGAACGCCCAATTCTCGGTCAACGGCGGCGCCACTCTCTCCAGCGCGAGCAACACGCTCGACGAATCCTCGCACGGCATCGCCGGCCTGAGCGTCACGACCGACGCGGCGAGCGCCTCCTCGACCGTCACGGTGGCGAGCGACACGACGACGATGCGCTCCCGCGTGAACGCCTTCGTCAGCGCCTTTAATTCCCTGCAGGAATACATCGACAGCCAGACCCGGGTGACATCGTCCAACGGGAAGGTCACCACCTCCACGCTCAGCTCCAACCGGGAGATCCAGAACTGGGGCACGCAGCTGCGCTCGGCGGTCTTCGCCTCGGTGCCCGGACTCGAGTCCGCCATCTCGCGCCTCGACAACCTCGGCATCGATTTCACCGGCACGTCGGCCACCCTAGCGATCAAGGATTCCGCCAAGCTGGACGCCGCCCTGCGCGACCGTCCGGCGCAGGTGGCGGCCTTTTTCCAGCAGGCCTCCACCGGCTTCGTGGCGCGGATGGAAACCCTGTTCGGCAGCTACGTCGGCCCGCTGGGCACCTCCGTCCTCCTCGGCGGCCAACGCACCGCCATCACCAACTCGAACGCCTCGCTCACCAAGCAGATCTCCGACCTGGACCGCCGCCTCGAACAAAGGCGCGCCCAGCTCGAGGCGGGATTTATCGCCATGGAGAGGGCCCAGTCCACGATCCAGCAAATGCAGTCCCAGCTGAGCAACGCCTTCCCCAACACGTCCTCCTCGAAAAAATGACCGCGCCTTTCCTACGCCTCCCCGCCCTGGCCCTCGCGACCGCCTCCCTGCTCGCGTTCTCCGCGTGCTCGAGCCTGCCCAAGGACCCCGACCGCGGCCCCGTGCGCACGCCCTCCAATTTCCGCGGCCCGGACGCGTGGCCGGCGGATATAACCCGCGTGGCCGTGCTGCCCGCCCACGACGCCACCGGCCGCCTTCCCGCGGAGTTCGCCGCCACCTACGATTTCTCCTGGAACCGCGCCCTCGCCCTCACCCAGCGCGCAGAGTTTGTCGCCGTGCCGCGCGCCACCCTCGCCGACTGGTCCGGCCGCGAGACCATCGACTCCGCCGCGCCCCTGCCCCCGGGGCTTTTCCAGCGCGTGCTGGCCGAGACCGGCGCGCAGGCCGTCCTTTTCCTCGATCTCACCCAGGTGCGGCCCTACCCGCCCCTCTCCCTCGGCTTCCGCGCCCGTCTCGCCACCGCGCCCGCGGGCGACACGCTCTGGATGGCAGACGAGATTTTCGACGCCGGCGACGGCGCCACCGCGCGCATGCTCCGCGTCGATGCCCGCGCCCAGAACTCGTCCGCCGGCGACCCCACCTCGGCTGTCATGCAAAGTCCGATACGCCTTGCCGACCATGCCTTCCGCGCGGTCGCGGGCCTGCTGCCCCCGCGCCGCCCCGCGCCGCCTCCCGCAAAAGCCCCCGAAACCGCGTCCGGCGCGACGCCGGCGAAGCGGGACGCAAAAGACAGCGAACTCGGCGCTAAAAAATTTCCCGTCCGTGCCGATAACCCCTACTGAAACCAACGGCGTTCCCTCTCCTCTGATCCAGGGCTGACCGTGCAACCCACCGAATAAGCCATGATCACAAACTCACCGTCCGTAGGACCGGGCGCCACGCCCGGCCCGGACCCACGCCGAAACCGCGCCGCCGGGGCCGCCATTCCCGCGGCCTTCGCCCCCTCCGACCGCATCTCCACCGATCGCGCCGACCGCGTGCGCGAGGCCCTGGCCAACACGCCAGCCGTCCGCGCGGAGACCGTGCAACGGGCCGGAGCCCTCGCCGTCGATCCCAACTATCCGCCGCTTCAGATCATCGAGCGAGTCGCGCGCCTCCTGGCCGACTCGCAGGACATGAGCGAGGACAAGGACTAAAACGCCCCGCCCATGTCCTCCGCCAATCCCTACGCCCGGGCCTACCAGACCCAGTCGATCCTCACCGCGAGCCCGGGCCAGCTGGTGCTCATGATGTATGACGGGGCCTTGCGCTTCATGGCCCAGGCCCGCGCCGGCTTCGCCCTTCCCCCGGAAGATTTCCGGCGTATCCAAACCATCAACACGGCGCTGCTTCGCGCCCAGGCCGTCATCGCCGAGCTGCGCGCCAACCTCGATCTGAAGGCCGGCGGCGAGGTGGCCGCCAACCTCGACCGACTCTACGACTACCACCTCCGCCGCCTGCAGGAGGCCAACCTCCGCAAGGACGAGGAGCCGGTCATCGAGATCGAGCGCCTCGTGCGCACCTTGCGCGAGGCCTGGGCCGAAATGCTCGCCGGCCACGAGGTCAAGGTGGCCTGAAGAGGCCCCCCTCGTTCCGCTCCGCCCCATGAGCCCCGCCACCCGACGTCTGCTGGCCTGCGTCGAAGCCTTCGCCCACGAGGAGGAAGGCGCGGCGGGGCACGACGACTGGCCGGCCCTCGCCGGCCTGCTCGAGCGCGAGCTGGCCGTGCTCACCCGGCTGGCGGAGGAGCGGGCGGGGCTGCCCGCGGACGCCGAGGCCTCGGCGCGGGCGGAAGCCCTGCGCGCGCGCTACGCGGCCTTGGGCGACCGCGTGGCGGAGGCCCGCCGGCGGGCCGCGGATGAGCTCGCCGGGCTGGACCAGGCGGGACGTCGCCTGCGCTCCGTGCGAGGCGCCTACGGCCCCGGACGGCGCGACTCCGGCGAACTGCGCTCAGAGGCGGCCTAGGCCGGACGGAGCGATTTTTTCTCCCCTCCACCGGGGACCGCGCGGACAAGACACCCGCGGCAGGCGCGGCGCCGCTCAGCCCGCGGGCACGCCCTCGTCGATGCGGTATTCGTTGAGCTTGTTGCGCAGGGTGCGGATCGAGATGCCAAGCAGCTCGGCCGCGCGGGTGCGGTTGCCCTTGGTCGAGATCAAGGCGTCGAGGATGGCCCGCTTTTCCACCTCGCTGAGCGGAAGCACGGAGGCGGCCGCGGCGGCGGGCTCCACCACGACCGAGTCCGCGTCCTCCGCGGCGCCGGGCTCCGCCTCGGGTTCAGGTTCGGCCAAGGCGGGCGGCGCGACAAAAAGAGGCGGGGGCGGCGCGAACACGGGCGGCGGCGCGGCCGCGGGGACCGGGGCGGCCGACTCGGAGGCGAGGCCGGCGTGGGCGACGGGACGACCGATGGCGGCGGAGGACAAGGCCGGCAGGTTGAGCGCGGCGGCGGAGACCGGGCGGTGGTCCTCGGAGAGGATGACGGCGCGCTCGATGGTGTTTTGCAGCTCGCGCACGTTGCCGGGCCAGGGGTAGCCGCGGATGGCGGCCTGGGCGTGCTCGCTGAAGCCCGGCAGGCGCAGGCCGTGCTTGCGGGCGAAGCGGCGCAGGAAGGTGTCGGCCAGGTAGTCGATGTCGTCGGTGCGCGCGCGGAGCGGGGGCACGGCGATGGGGAAGACGTTAAGCCGGTAGTAGAGGTCGGAGCGGAAAAGGCCTCGCTCCATGAAATGCTGCAAGTCGCGGTTGGAGGTCGCGAGGATGCGCACGTTGACCTTGATGGTCTTGGTGCCGCCCACGCGCTCGAACTCGCGCTCCTGGAGGACGCGCAGGAGCTTGGCCTGGAGATTGAGCGGCAGCTCGCTCACCTCGTCGAGAAGCAGCGTGCCGCGGTTGGCCAGCTCGAAGCGCCCCTCGCGGCGGTCGATGGCGCCGGTGAAGGCGCCCTTCTCGTGGCCGAAGAGCTCGCTCTCGATGAGCTGCTCGGAGAGGGCGGCGCAGTTGACCTTGATGTAGGGCTCGTTGCGGCGCGGCGAGTTGCGGTGGATCTCGTGCGCCACCATCTCCTTGCCCGAGCCGTGCTCGCCGACGATCATCACGGTGGCGTCGGTGGGGGCCACGCGCTCCACCAGCTGGCGGACGCGCAGCATCGCCGGGCTGCGCCCGAGCATGGCCTCGCCCTCGGCGTCGCCGGCGCGCTCGCTGAAGTAGCGGTTAACCTTCACCAGCTGGCTGTAGTTGTCCGCCTTGCGCAGGATCAGGTCGATCTGGGCGACGTTGAACGGCTTGGTGATGTAGTCGAAGGCGCCGGCGCGCATGCAGCCCACCGCGCTCTCGATCGAGCCGTGGCCGGTCATCATCACCACCGGCGGATGGGACGGCAGGGCCATCACCTGCTCCAGGAACCGCTGCCCGTCGCCGTCGGGCAGGCGCACGTCGAGCATGACCAGATCGTAGGTGTCTGCGCCCAGCAGGGCCTCGGCCGCGGCGATGGAGGGGGCGCAGGCGGACTGGATTTTGCGCGCTTTCAGGATGTCCTCCAGCGAACGGCGCACCAGCGGTTCATCATCGACGACGAGAATCTTGTCCAGGGCCATGGTTGAGGTAAGAAGGGCAGCTTGCGAGGGGCGACGGCCAAGCCAATCGCCAAAGGTGAGCAGGAAAATACAATTTTGCGGCCAGGAATTTTCAGCCGGGGGCTAAACCGGAGCCAAGGAAAGCCGATTAGAGCAGAGCGACCCGATACGTCCATGCGCCTGCTCTCCTTTTTGAATCAAGTCGAAGCCACCCTTGCGGTCATCCGCCCCGAGGACGCGGCCTCCGGCTGGAAGCGACGCGTGGACTACCAGAAAAGCGAGGCGGTGGCCTGGCATCCCCAGCTGGGGCTTTCGCTGCACCTCCGCGCCAGCCACGTCGCCGAGGATCGCTTCGGCCTGCTGGCCCGCTGGGCGGGTCCCGCCGGCGCCGTGCTCGAGGAACGCACCTATTTCTGCGGCCCCTCCCCTTATGATTGGCAAGCCGCGGCCGAGTCGGTCGCGGAACTGGCGCCCTCCGGAATCCTTCCCGGCGCAGCCGAACCGCCGGCCGCAGCGGTCAACTCCTGAACCCACGTCATCGACCCCCATGCCCGCGATCAAAGACATCCCCGACGCTGTTTTCGAAGAAACCATCACCCGCGCGGTCAAGGAGGTGTTCAGCACCATGCTGAGCCAGCCGGCCCGCTACGTGCCGCTGGACCATCCGGAGCCCGAATCCCTCGAACTCGAGCATCCCCACGTGGTCGGCACGGTCGGCTTCATCGGGGCGATCAACGGCCTCATCTACCTCTACATGGACGTCGCCTTCGCCCAAAAATGCGCGGCCAACCTGCTCGGCATCTCCGAGGAGGAACTGGCCGAGCTGGGCGACGAGGCGGTCAACGACGCCATCGGCGAGCTCACCAACATGACGGTCGGCACTTTCAAGAATCAGCTCTCGGATCGCGGCTTCCCCTGCCGCCTCACCATTCCGTCCATACTGCGCGGCAGCCGCTTCCGCATCGAGCCGATCAGCTCGGCCACCCGCCGCATCTATCGCTTCGACATCGCCGGTTCCGGCATCACCGCCGACCTGCTCATGCAGCCCGGCGAATAACCCTTTCCTCGTCCGCCATGCGCTATAAAATCCTTTCTGTGGACGACTCCAAAACCGTCCGCATCATCATCAAAAAGGCCTTCAAGAACTACGACTGCGAGATTCTTGAGGCCGCCAACGTGGTCGAGGGCCTGGCCATCGCCAACAAGGAGCCGCCGGACGTTATCCTGCTCGACGTCACCATGCCCGTCATGGACGGCGTGGAGATGCTCACCAAGCTCAAGAGCGATCCCAACCTGAAGGCCATCCCCGTGGTCATGCTCACCGCCGAGGGCGGCAAGGACAACGTCCTCAAGATCGCCAAGATCGGCGTGCGCGACTACATCGTGAAACCCTTCAAGGAGGACGTCCTCGTCCAGAAGGTGGGCCGCATCATCGACCTCAAGCCGATCACCGACGCGCCGGCCAAGAACAAGTCCATCTTCGACCCCGCCAAGCTCCTCGTCGTCGAGGACAAGCCCGCCATCCTCGCCCAGATCCAGGACGGCCTGAAGCACACCCCCTGGCAGGTTCACGGCGTGGCCACCACCGGCGAGGCCATCGATTACTGCGGGGCCAACGCGGTCGACCTCATCATGATCTCGCTGTCCCTGCCCGAGGACGCGGCCTTCACCCTCTTCCGCGTGCTCCGCACGTCGTTGAAAACCAAATACACGCCGATCTTCGGCCTGGTGGTGAAGACGGACAACGCCGCCCAGCAGCAGGCCCAGCAGGTCGGCTTCACCGGCATCGCCACCAAACCGCTCGATCTCCCCGACCTGGAGGCGAAGATCGCCCGCGCGATGAACCTCGACACCTCGGAGCGCTACTTCCGCGTGGACGGCGACCTGTTTGTGATGCGCCTGCCCGAGACCTGCACCCCCTCGGTGATCGCCGAGGTCGGCAACTACCTGCGCGGGAAAGTCTCGGACGCAGTGGACAGCGGCATAGGCCGCGCCGTGTTCGATCTGCACGAGGTCAAGCGCCTCGACATGCAGCTGATCAAGCTCCTGCTCACCGCCATGCAGACCTGCCGCGAGGTCGCTCTCCAGTATACCCTGGTGGGCAGCGGCCCCGTGGTGGCCGAGTGCCGTGGCTACGAGGACACCCGCGGCTGGCAGTTCCACGAGACGATCGAGGAGGCCCGCCAAAGCTTCGGCAAGACCGCCGCCCCCGCCGCCTAGCGGGACGCATTGCCCCCTTTCCGGACAGCCGCCCCGGCGGCGACCGGACCCTGCGCACCGCGCCCGTTTTTCGGGCGCGGTTTTTTGTGCCGCCGCCCCGTGAATCAACCCTTTCCGCCTGGCGGGGCTTCTTCGGGAAGTCCGAGCTGGCGGCGCAGCAGATCGATGCAGCGCGGACAGCAGCCGTGGCTGAGAAAGCCGGAATTACGCTTCAAGAAATCGGCCGCGGACTCCCACTCGGTGTCGGGCCGCTGACCCGGCCTCACCCGGCCGCAATACATGCAGACCGGTAGCACGTCGGCGACCTTGCGCAGCATCCAGTTGCTGTCCTTCAGCTCCTCCAAGACGTGCTCGAGGTCGGATTTCGCCTGGGCGAGCTCCTCGCTTTTGCGCGCGTTCTCGCGGCTCTCGTGCTCGGCCACGCGGCGCGCCTCCGCCACCGCCTCCTCCCAGCGTCCGCGCTGCTCGATGCGCATGACGGCCCAGTCGCTCGTCCCCGCGGCGGCGTCGCGACGGGCGTTCACCAGCACGGGCACCGACCCGCCGTCGGCCGAGGCGAGCTCGAGATAAACCTCGTCCACCCGGCCCGAAAGCTGGAGCGAGGGAAAGAGCGCGGTTTGAAAATACAGCAGCGAGCCGGGGCGCAGCAGGCCGTCGACGCGCGCCGGCGCGTCCGCGGGGGAGGCGAAGCCGCACAGGCGCCTGAACTCGCGGTTGCACGCAAGCACGCGGCCCGCGTCGTCCAGCCGCAAAAGGCCGCACGGCGGCTCCTCCCACACGGCGCTCATGCCGCGGCCGGCGTGCCGGCGATGAAGTCGCAAATGGCGGAAACGACCGCCGCGGGGTGGGTCAGGTGGGGACAGTGGCCGGTGGACGGCACCACGACCATCCGGCTGTCCGGCAGGCTTTCGTGGACGTAGCGGCCGATCGCGGGCGGAGCGAGGGCGTCCACCTCGCTTTGGACGACGAGCACCGGCGCACGCACGTGGGCGAGATCGGCGCGGTTGTCGGAGAAAAAGGTGGTGGCGGCGAAACGACGCGCGGCGCGCGGCTCCACGCGGCAAAACCGCGATTCGAATTCACGCTCCAAATCGGGCCGCGAGGGATCTTGCACCACCTGGGGCGCCAGAAACCCGGCCCAGCCCAGCGGATTCTTCTCCATCAGACCGAGCAACCCCTCGATGTCTTTGCGATCAAAGCCCCCCCGGTAACCGTCGCCCAGGTTCAGATAGCAGGGCGAAGGGCAGATCATGACCAGCCGACCGAACAGATCGGGGCGTTTTCGGGCCGCCACCACGCCGATCATGGAACTGACCGAATGTCCGACAAACGTCACGCGCGTCGCCCCCAGGGCCTCGATGACCTCCAAAACCTCCGCGGCATACCCGTCGAGGGTGGCGTGACCGGATTCGTCGAACGCGGAAAAGTCGGACTCTCCGCAGCCCACGTAGTCGAACAAGGCAACGCGGTGCTCCTGGGCCAGCGCCGGGGCCACCCACCGCCACAGCGTCTGATCGCAGCCCATGCCGTGCGCCAACAGCAAAGTGTGCCCGTCCGCGCCCGACACACTGACATTGTTTCTCTGCAAGACGTTGGCCATTGGACTGGGCGGGGTCGACTCTAAGGAAGGTATATTAAGATGCCAAAAGCGCGGGCGTGGCGCAAACGGTTTGGCCGGCTTTTTTTTCGCGTCGGGCGCTCAAGCCGGCCCGGCGGGTGCCGATAACCACGTCGGAACCAAGTCGGGATGGACCACGTGATCAACACACCTGCCCGCCCGCCTTTTCATGTCCTTATTCTCCCAGCGTCCGGATACCGTCGGCCGCGCGCCTCGCGCGCGTCTCGGCGCGCCGGCGTCCTGCCTGCTCGTCATCCTCGCGGCCAACCAAGCCGCGGCCCGGGACGCGCCGGCCTCCCTGCCCTACCTCGCGCACGCGGCGCCGACGGGGCTGCGCTTCGCCGCGGCCATCCCGCGGCTGCCCCCCCCGCCCCGCCCGGCCCATCCCACGGCCGCGGTGGCCGAGACCCCGCCCGCCGAGTTGCCGCCGCCGGAAAACGGCGAAGCCTCGGCCCACCGGGTCGACCCGGCCCAGACCGCCCCGCCATCCGCCAACCATCCCGCCGCCGCGCCCCCGGACGCGGCCTCGCCGCCCTCCGTGCTGCCCGACACCTACGGCCGCGCCGCGCCGGTCACGGTGCAGGATTTCCTGCCCTTCTTCCTGCCCGCGGACCGGCCGCGAAGTTCGGCGGAGTATGAAATAAAATGAAGCCCGCGACCCGCATACCCTCGCTCCGGACCGCGCTGCTCCTCGCGCTCGCGCCCCCGCTCGCGATCGCGACGGAGCCGGCCGCGCCCGACCACTCGCCGCCGGCGGCGGAAGGCGCCGCGCCCGAGGCGCACGGACCGGCTCCGGCCGGGAAGGACCAAACCCGCGCCGAATACGCCGGCGTCATGCGCATCGGCGCGCGCAAGCTGGAGGCGCGCGACGCGCCGGCCGCCATCATGGCGTTTCGCGAGGCCCTTCGTCTCGCCCGCGGCGAGGAGGCCGCGCCCGCGCTGCTCAATCTCGCCCGCGCCCACCGCGTCGCGGGCGACGGGGTCAAGGCGGTGGCCACCTACGAGCTGCTGCTGCGCGATTACCCCTCCTGGGAGGAGACTCCGCTCGCGCTGATCGAGCTCGGTCGCGCCCTGCGCGAACTGGGCGCGCCCCAGCTCGCGCTCGCGCGCTTCTACTCCGTCATCCAATCCACGCTGCGCCTGCCGCAGCTCGACACGGACCGCTACCGGCAGCTCGTGCGCACCGCCCAGTTCGAGATCGCCGAGACGCATTTCGCCAGCGGCGACCACGCCGAGGCCGCGCGGTTCTTCAAGCGTCTCGACCTGCTCGACCTCGCCCCGCAGGACCGCGCGCGCGCGCGCTTCCGCGCCGCCCAGGCCCTGCTCCAGGGCGGAGACCGCGCCGGAGCGGTCGCAGCGCTGGGACGCTACCTCTCCCTCGACGGTGCCACGCCCGACGCCGCCGAGGCGCGCTTTCTTCTCGCCCGTCTTCACGCCGAGGACGGCCGCCGCGAGGAGGCCCTGCAGGTCGCGCTCGACCTGCTCCGCGGCGAACGGGCGGGGGAAGATATCGCCGCCTGGCGCGCCTGGCAAAGGCGCACCGGCCAGTTTCTCGCCAGCAAATTCGCCGGCGACGGGGACCCCTACTCCGCCCTTTTGCTCAACCGCGCGCTCGCCGGGCTCGACGAAGCGCCGGAGTTGCGCGCCCCCGCGCTGTATCAAGTCGCGCTCTGTCTGGAGAAGCTGAAGCAGCCCCGCGAGGCGCGCGAGACCTACGCGGAAATCGTGAAGTTGATCGGCGACACGCCCGCGCCGGCGCTGGCCGATCTCCTCGGCATGGCGAAGTGGCGGCGCGAACAGCTGGAGTGGGCGGACCGGGTGTCGGAAAGCATTCGCGATCTGGCGGCGGACGCAGACACTGCCCCGGCCGAAGCCGCACCACCCCCATGAGCCTGCCCGATCTTCTCGCCCGCCATCTCTCCGTCTGCGACGAACTGCACCGACTCTGCATCGAGGAAAACCGCATCCTCAAGCACGAGGGCAGGCCGCCGGACGAGGCCTGGCGCGAACGCAAGCGCGAGGTCGCCGCGCGGTTGGAGAGCAGCCTGGCCGGGCTGCGCGCGCGCGCCCAGGAGCCGGGCGAGCGCGGCGGGGAGCTGCTGGAGCAGGCGCGCCAGCGCAGTCTCCAGATTCTGCATCTGGACCGGGAGAACGAACAGCTTCTCCTGCGTTGCAGCCTGGGTCCGGCCCGGCCCTCCGCCCCGCCGCCGGCGAATCCCGGCGCGGCGCTGAAAGCCTACGGGCGCAAGCCCTGAGAGCCGCCGCTCAACCGGCGGAGCCGGAGAAGATGGCGTGCAACCGGGTCGCGAGATCCTGGTGCGAAAAGGGCTTGGCCAGAAACATCACGCCCGGCTGGGCGATGGCCTCGCGCGTGGCCTCGTCGTCCACGTAGCCCGACATGTAGAGCACGGGCAGATTGGACCGGATCGCGCGCAGGCGCTGGGCCAGCGTGTGGCCGCTCACCCCGGGCATGACGATGTCGGTCAGCAACAGGTCGACGGAGGCCAGACCGCCCCCCTCGGCCCAGGCCAGGGCCTCGTTGCCGTCGCCGAAGGGCATGACCTTGTGGCCGAGCGCCTCGGCGATGAGCGAGGTGACGGCGCGCACGAGATCGTCGTCCTCGACCAGTAGGATGGTGCGGGCGGGCTGGGGCGCGGGAGCGGCATCCTCCTCCAAGGGCCGCGCGACGAGCGGGCAGGCGATCTCCGGCAGGTCGAGGTGAAACACGGCGCCCCGGCCCGGCTCGCTTTCGAAGGTGAGGTCGCCGCGAAACTCGCGCGCGATGGAGCGCGAGGCGGCGAGCCCGAGCCCGGTGCCGCGGCCGCGGGGCTTGGTGGTGTAGAAAGGCTGGAACAGCCGGGCCCGCACCTCGGGGGGAATGCCCGGCCCGGTGTCGGCCACCGAGAGGCGCACCTGGCGCGCGCCGGATGCGGAAAGCGGCCCGGGCCCCACGCGCACGCGGAGCACGCCCTCGACGAGCATGGCGTCGCGCGCGTTCAGGCAGAGGTTGAACAAAATCTGCTCGATCTGCTTCGGATCGGCGTCGCACCACGCGGCGTCGGGGCCGAGTTCGAACTCGATCCGCACGTGCTCGCTGAGCAGCGAGCGGATGAAGCCCCGCAGGTTGTCCACGAGGGAGACGAGATCGACGGGCTCGGGCTGCACCACCTCGTGGCGGCTGAAGGCCAGGAGCTGGCGCACCAGATGGCTGGCGCGGCTCGAGGCGTGCAGAATGTCGTCCACCCGGGCGCGCTGCGTCTCGTCGGGCATGTCCTCCCGCAGCAGTTCGGCGAAGCAGCGGATGGCGGTGAGCAGATTGTTGAAGTCGTGGGCCACGCCTCCGGCCAGCAGGCCGACCGACTCCATCTTTTGCAGCTGGAGCGCGCGCTCGTTGCTCTCCCGCAGCCGGCGCTCGGCGCGCTCGCGGGCCTGGGCCACGGCGAAGATGGCGGCGAGATCGCGCGCGTAGTGGATAGAGGGCGAGGGGTCGGGCCGCTGGCGGGCGAAGCCCACGAACCAGCCGAAGGCGCGCTCCTGCGGATCGACCGGGACGGCCACGCCGTAGGCCCACCCCTCGGCGGCGAGCCATTCGAGAGGGATGGGGAATTCGTCGGGATCGTCGGGGAATTGCGCCGTGAGGCCCTCGCGCGCCGGGGGAACGAAGGGCGGCGCGGGATGGGCGGCCAACCCGCGCGCGGCCGCGACGACGTGGGCCTCGCCGCCCTCGGCGGGGCGCAGCAGCACGCCGGCGGAAAGATGCAGATGATCGCAAAACAGGCGCAGCGCCTCCCCGGCCACGACGGCGGGATCGCTCTGCTCCAGAATGAAGCGGCCGAAGCAGGCCAGCGAGGTCTGGCGCAGGGCGATCAGGGAGAGCCGTTGCTCGTGGCGCTTTTGCTCGTGGATATCCACCGCGCTGCCGATGAAGCCGAGCGCGACGCCCTTCGCGTCGCGCCACGGACGGATGCGCTGGAGCACCCAGCGGTAGGTCCCGTCGGCGCGGCGAAGGCGAAACTCGAACGCGGTGGAGCCGCCCAGGCGCCCGGCGCCGGAGCCGCCGAGCCGCTCGCGGTCCTCGGGGTGAACCATCTCCTCCAGCCTTCGGGCAAACTCGTCGCTGACGCGCAGGCCGGTCGCCTCGCGCCACACCTCGTTCACGTAGATCACCTGGCCGCGGATGTCGGCCAGCCAAACCATGGCGGGCAAGGTGTCCAAAAACTGCCCCCAAGCCGGGTCCAGAGTGATCGCGGGCGCGTGGGCGGGGGCGGCTTTGACCAGATGACGCAGAAAGTAGGGCATAGGAGCGACGCCCCAATCCAAACGCAAAGCGCCCCCGGCAGCGAGCGTGTTCGCCGTTATCGGGGGCGCGGAGCAGATGAAAAACCGGGATATATCAGGACCGGAAGCCGCCCGCGGGGGAGGCCTTGGGCCGGGCCTTGGCCGATCCATCGCCGGCCCGGGTCGCGGTCTCGGCGGCGGCGACCTGGCGGCGGGCGCCCGAAACGATCGTGATGAGACGGGAGACGGCGGCCTTTAGCTCGACGGACTGGGCGCTGAGCTCCTCGGAGGCCGAGGCGGACTCCTCGGCGGCGGCGGCGTTGGCCTGGGTGACGCCGTCGAGCTGGCGCACCGCGTCGTTCACCTGGGAGATGCCCTGGCTCTGCTCGTTGGAGCCGCCGGCGATCTCGCGCACCAGGTCGTTCATGCGGCGGGCCTTCCCGGCGATCTCGTCGAGGCTGGCGGACACGCGGGTGCTCACGCGCACGCCGTGCTCGCTCTTGTTGATGGAGTCGGTGATGCGGTCGGCGGTCTCCTTGGCGGCGACGGCGGAGCGCTGGGCGAGCGAGCGGACCTCGTCGGCGACGACGGCGAAGCCGGCGCCGGCCTCGCCGGCGCGGGCGGCCTCCACCGCGGCGTTCAACGCCAGGATGTTCGTCTGGAACGCGATCTCGTCGATCGTCTTGATGATCTTGGAAATGTTGTCCGAGGCGGCCTTGATCTCGGCCATGGCGCGGACCATCTCGGCCATGTCGCCGGTGCCGCGGTCGGCGGCGGCGCGCGTCTCGGCGGCGAGGGCCTCGGCCTGCCCGGCGTGCTCGGCGTTGCGCTTGGTCATGCTGGAGATCTCCTCGAGCGTGGCGCTGGTCTCCTCGAGGGAGGCGGCTTGCTCGCTGGCGCCCTCGGCGAGACGCTGGGAGGCGGTGGAAATCTCGCGGGAGGCGGCCTCCTCCTGCTCGCTGGCGGCGTCGATGACGGTGATCGACTCCTCGATCGGCCGCACGATGGAGCGGCGGGCGAAGAACATGGAGCCGAGGCCGGTGAGCAGACTGAGCGGAGCGATCCAGGCGAGCGTGCTGCCCATGCCGGCGCGGGCGACCTCGTCGACGCGATCCAGGCTGGATTCGAGCACGAAGGCGCCGTGCACCTCGCCCTCGCGCCAGTTCTCCATGCGGAAGCCGAGCAGATCCTTGCCGTCCTTGGTGGGACTGGTGGCCGGGTCGCCGTGGCAGGTGAGACAGTCGGCGGAAAGCTTGATGGGCCGCGCGAGCAGGATGCGGTTGCGGGCGCGATCGACTTCGAAGTATTCGGGCACGTCGCCGCGCTCGAGCAGGGCGAGGATCTTTTTCTCCTCCTCGGTGGGGATGTTCTTCTCGTTGCGGGCGTCGTTCTTCGGCACGCGGAACTTCCAGCCGTTCTCGTCGGCCACCTTCTGGATGGCGTCCCACGCGGCCACCACGGGGATGGTGCGATAGAGGGTGGAGCCGCGGAGGTCGCCGCTGGCCTTGTATTCGGCGAGCAACTTGTCGTGATCAAAGGCGCCGCGGCTGCCGAGTCCCGAAATGGTGTCGCGCACGTTTTCGGCCTCCACGATGGCGGCCCGCATCGTGTCCCTCATGAGCGCCACGCCCTGCCGGTGGATCACGCGGCTCTGCACAAAGACGCAGGCGACGACGCTGACGGCGATGGCGGAGAGCGCGATGACGACGATTTTTTGACCGAGTTTCATGGGGTGGATGAACGCTCCCCGCGACAGTCGCGAGGAGCACTTATGCAATCTATCGGCCGGGCTACTCGGTTCTGTAGCGCGACGGCGTGGTAGGGATACCCGGGCAGGCCGGAAAAAAACCTCAGTAAGAAGCGGCCTAGGACGCGGCCGCGGGACTGAACACCTTGGCGACGGCGGCGAGGAGGGTGTCGGCGTCGCAAGGCTTGGCGACGATGCCGTTCACCACGCCGCGCAAGGCCGGAGGTAGGCTCTGGTCGGTGTCGGCGCCGGTGAGAACTACGATGGGCAGGCCGGGACGGCGGGCGCGCAGGGTCTCGATCAGTTTGGCCCCGGAAACGGCGGGCATGGCCAGATCGGTGAGCACGAGATCCACGCCGCCGGGGGCGGCGCGCAGCTGGGCGAAGGCCGCGTCCGCGTCGGCCGCGCAGCGGACATGATAGCCCGCGCGGGTGAGCGTGTTCCGCAACACATCGCGGACGGGCGCCTCGTCGTCCACGACCAAGATGACGCGGCCCGCGCCCGCGCCCGCGCCCGCGCCGTCGGCGCGTTGGCCCGCGGCCGGGGACGCCGCCGGGGCACGCGGATCGGGATCGGAGCAGAGCGGCACGTGCAGCCTGGCGATGGTGCCGACGCCAAGCCGGCTGGTGATGCGCACGAAGCCGCCGTGGCCGCGCGCGATGCCGAGGACAACGGAAAGGCCGAGGCCGCTGCCCTGGCCGAAGGGCTTGGTGGTGAAGAAGGGATCGAAAATCTTGTCGAGATGCTCGGGGGCGATGCCAGCGCCATGGTCCACCACGGTGACGACGGCGTGGGGGCCGGGCTTGGCGCCGGGCTCGCTCGCGACGTCGGAGGCGGAGGCCTCGAGTCTTTCGAGCGTGATGACCAGGCGCCCGCCGCGGCTCATCGCGTCGGCGGCGTTGAGCGCGAGATTCAGCACGGCCTGGTGAAGCTGGTTGCGGTCGCCTCGCACGGGAAACGCGGCGGGCGGCGCAGGAGCCTCGAGCGAGAGGTCCTTGCGAAAGGTCTCGCGCACGATGGCGGAGACGTCGCGCACCACATCGCGCAGATCGAGGGCCACCTTTTCCCCGGCCTCGCCGCGGGCGAAGGTCATGAGCTGGCGAACGATGAAGGAGCCGCGGCGGGCGCCGGACTCGACGGTGTCGAGCAGCATGCGCGCGCCGGCCTCGTGGAGATAGGGCCGGAGAATGGCCGGCGCCATCAGGATGGGCGTGAGAATGTTGTTGAGGTCGTGGGCCACGCCGCTGGCCAGACGGCCCACGCTCTCGAGCCGCTGCTGGCGCATGAGGCGGTCCTGCATGTGATGGCGCTCGGTGACGTCGCGCAGGAGGAAGAGATGGACGCCCGGCTGGATGCGGGCGACGCCGTTGAATTCGGCGCGGACGGACGTGCCGTCGCGGCGACGCAGGCCGCATTCGCCGGAGAGGTGGCCGGCGGAAAGAAAGACGTTCCAGGAAGTCTCGCGCCAGGCCCGCTCCGACGAGTCGAAGATCCGCTCGCCGGGCAGGCCGTCGAGCTCGCCGGCGTCGTAGCCGAGCAGCGCGCAGGCGGAGAGGTTGGACGAAATAACGCGCCCCTCGTCGTCGGCGAGGAGGATGGCGTCGTGCGTGTGGTCGAACAAGGCCTGCAACCTGGCCTGGCTGGCGGCGAGCGCGTCGCGCAGCCGCCTGCGCTCGGTCACGTTGCGGTGCACGGCCACCCGGCGCGCGGCCCCGCCGCGGGCGTCGCCGGCCGGGGCGATGATCAACTCGTCCCAAAATGGGACTCCATCGTGACGCAGGCCGGGAATCTCCTCGTGGACGGGCAGCCCGGCCCGCAGCCGCTCGCGGACTTTCGCCAGGAGGGCGGACGGCGCCCCGGGGACGGGCCCGAAGGAATCGGGACAGGCCGAGGCCTCGGCGAGGGTGAAACCGGTGAGCGCGGTGAAGCCGGGGTTCACATAGACGACCCGGCCGAGGTCGTCGGAGATGACCACGCCGTCGGAAACGGAGCCGAGGGCGAGCGCGAGGACGTCCTCCGCGAGCACGCCGCGATCCGCGTCGCCCGGCGAGCCGGGATGAGCCGGAACGCGCCCGGAGAGGGGAGCGGAATCGGTGGGCGCGGGGGCGGACTTGGGCATGATGGGGCGGCCGAGGCGTGGACGCCGACCCTCACCTATGGCAAGCCCCGGGCGCCAAACGCAACCCCGGCGTGGACGCGCGCGGCGAGCCCGCCAAAAAATGCGTCGTCGCGAGGAACGGCGCGGACCTTGGCGCGCTCACCCGCGGGAAAGCAGGGGGAGCAGCTTGGCGGTGACGTCGCGGGCCTGGGCGAGCATCGCGGTGTGGCCCTCGGAAAGAATCTTCAGGCGGGCGAGCTCGGTGGTCTCGGCGGCCACGTCGGCGTCGACGATGGCGCCCAGCGCGGCCTCGTGGTTGGCGCTGGCGGTGGCCGCGACGCCGGCGGCGAGGGTGAGGCGGCTCTGGCCGCCGCCGACGTCGGCCTGGGCGACGGTGACCTGGGCCAGCGCGGCCTTGAGCGTGGCGTTGAGCGAAGAGGGATCGGAGGAGCGGAGATCCACGGCGAAGGCTCCGGACGCATCCTGGCGGATGAGGTCGCCGACCGCGCCGGAGCGCAGATTGATGACGGGCAGGGGCACTCGGTCCTGATCGCCGGAGCCGACCACGAGGACGTCGGCCGGGCCGGGGCCGAAGAGGGGGCGGTCGTTGAAGCGGCCCTGGGGCTGGTCGACGTCGGCGGTTCCGCCGATCTCCGCGGTGGTGCCGCCGACCATCTGGCGGAGCTGCTGCTGGAGCTGGGCGAACTCGGTGGCGTAGAGCGAACGGTCGGAGCCGGTCTGGAGGGAGTTCGCGCCGAGGGTGTTGAGCTCGGAGAGACGGGTGACGAGGCGGCCTACGGCGGAAAGCTGGTCGCCGGTCACCTGGAGACGGCTGACGCCGTTCTGGATGTTGACCTCGGCGGCGCGCAGGCGGCCCTGCTCGGCCTCGAGTTTGACGGACTGGCCGAGGCCGGCGGGATCGGCGGCCGGGCGATCGAGACGACGGCCGGAGGAAATGCGGCCGGTGACTTTCTCGAGAAGGTTGTCGACGCGGCCGAGACCGGCGGCGAGGGAGGCGGATTGCTGGGAAAAATTGACCGTGGACATGGCGGGCGGCGGGGCTGGAGGACTCAGGATTTGGGCGGAACGGCGAGCTTGGGCAGCGAGGGCAGGCGGGGGCCGGAGGCGCCGGCGGAGGGGGAGGAGACGGCGGCGGCCTGGTTGCTGGCCGCGATGTCGTTGAGCACCTCTTTGCGGATGATGGAAATCTCGCGCGGGGCGCTGATGCCGATCTTCACGACGTCGCCCTCGATCCGGGTGATGCGGATCTCGATGTTGTCGCCGATGACGATGGCTTCGTTGACCTTGCGGGTGAGGACGAGCATGGCGGGAAGGTCACTCGGGAGTGACGAGGGGGTGGCGGGCGCGGTAGAGGGTGTGATTGGCGATGACGACCTGACGCGCCGCGCCGGTGTGGCGGTTCACGATGATGGGACCGACCAGGTTGACGGTGGCGCGCGAAGGGTCGTCGCGAACGGTGACGATGTTGAAGATGAGGGCGTCGGCGGCCGTGGCAATGCCAAGGGCGGAGGCGTCGTCGTCAAAAAGCTCGGGTGCGTAGTCAGGAATGACGCCCACCGGGTCGAGCACCACGAAGTGCAGGGGCGAGGGCCCGTGGAGCCGCAGCCACTGGAAAGGAAGCTGGTCGGGCAGGTGGAAGATCTCGCCGCGGCGGTGTTCGGGGAAGCCGACGATGCCGGAGGCGAAACGGAGTTCGAGCGAGGGCGGCGCGACGACGGGCGCGGGGGCGGTTTCGGCAAGGACTTTCATGGTTTCAAAAGAGTGGGCGGGGTGGCGGCGCGGGATCAGCGGAGGTAATCGAGCAGGGAGAGCTTGAGGATGCTCGCGGATGACGAGAGGGCGGCCTCGTAGGCCTGGGAGGTCTGGTTGAGCTGGACGATGGACGCGGTGACGTCGGCGTCGGCCTCGGCGGAGATCTGGCGCTCGAGCTCGTCGATGCGGGCCTTCTGCTGGATCTGGGCGACCTCGATGCGGAGCTGGACCGCGCCATGCTCGGAGAGGGCGCCGACGAGCAGGTTTTCCGAGTCCTCCAGGCCGGGGCGGACGGCGCGGACGGCGGAGGCGTCGCCGGCGGCGAGGGCGTCGCGAAGGGAAACGAGGCGGTTGAGGAAATCGGCGAGGCCGGCGTTGGTGGCGGCGTCCGGCACGGGCTGGATGCCGGAGCTCTCGGAAAGCTGCACGGTGAGTCGGCCGGAGTCTCCGGCGTAGGCGACGGAGGCGATGGAACCGGAGGGATCGCGCGAGAGGGCGAAGGGCTGGGTGGACACCGCGGTGCCGGCGAAGACGTAGTCGTTGCCGAAGCGGGTGTTGCCCAGGCTGGCGGCCTGCTCGAGGAGCTGGTTGGCCTCGGCGGCGTAGGCGCGCATGGCGTCGGGGTCGAGGCTGCCCTCGCCGAGCACGGCGAGCTCCGAGACGCGGTCGGAGACCCGCTTGAGCTGCTCGAGGCCGCCGTAGGAGGTTTTTGAATACTCGAGGGCGGCGGAGGCGTCGCCGGCGGCGAGGGCGTCGCGAAGGG
>JAIXVY010000293.1 GCA_027482505.1 Opitutaceae bacterium
CGGTGAGGCGGACTTGTTTGAGGACGGCGAGGGCGTTCATTAGTTCTTACCTCCGTTGACGCGGGCGATGATCTTCTCGAGGCCCTTGGTGGAGACGATGATTCGCTTGTATTGGGCGAGATCCTTGGCGTTGAGCTTGGCGGCCTCCTGAAGGGAGACGCGCTCGATGTTGCGGGCGGCCAGGGCTGCGTTCTTCTCGAAGGCCTCGTCGACAACGAGGATTTTGCCCTCGGGGGCGATGCGGCTGACAACCTCGTTGAAGAGCTTGGTCTTGGGCTGGGCCACGGACCAAGCCTCGATGACGTCGATTTCGCCGGCCACGGCGCGTTCGAAAAGAGCGCGGGAGAAGGCGAGAGCCTTAACCTGTGAGTTGATCTTCTTGGAGTAGTCGCGGGGCTTGGGGCCGAACACGACGCCACCGCCGACCCACAGGGGGGAGCGGATGGAGCCGGCGCGAGCGCGACCGGTGCCCTTCTGGCGCCAGGGCTTCTTGCCGCCGCCGGACACCTCGCCACGGGTTTTCGTGGAGTGGGTGCCGAGACGACCGTTGGCGTTGATGGCGACAATGACTTCTTTCAGGGCCTGGACGCCCTTGTCACCCTCGAACACGGGCAGACCGAAGTCCTGCTCGCGGGAGGTTTTGCCGTCTGTGCTGTAAACTTTTAGCTTCATGGGTGGCGTTCTCCTTTATCAGGCCTTCTTGGGCTGGCCCTTGATGGCGGTGCGCACGATGACGTCGTCGCCGTTTGCGCCGGGGATGGCGCCCTTGACGAGAAGGAGGTTCTTCTCGGGAACGACCTTCACGACGGTGAGGTTCTGGAGGGTGCGGCGGACCTGGCCCATGTGGCCGGGCATCGCCTGGTTCTTCCAGGAACGGCCGGGGGTCTGGCGCATGCCGATCGAGCCGATGCGGCGATGGAACATGGAGCCGTGGGTGGCGGGACCGCCGGCGACGCGGAAGCGACGCACGACGCCCTGGAAGCCCTTGCCCTTGGTGATGCCGATCACGTCGACGAGCTGACCTTCCTTGAAGGACTCGACGGTGACGACGTCGCCGGCTTTCTGGGCGGGCTTGTCGGCGAGGCGGACCTCGCTGAGGACGCGGGGGGCGGACTCGAGACCGGCCTTCTTGGCGTGGTTGAGTTCGGCCTTGGAGGTGTTCTTCGCCTTCTTGGCGGAGAAACCGAGCTGGACGGCGTTGTAGCCGTCGGTTTCGACGGTCTTGACCTGGACCACTGAATTGGGTCCGGCTTCGACGACGGTGACGGGGACCAGGACGTTTTGGGCGTCGTAGACCTGCGTCATGCCGATCTTTTTACCGATAAGGGTGTTGATCATGGCTAAGCGGTAGGTGGAGGGTTTCCGTTTCGTGAGACCTACATTAGCGATTCCGGCGAGAGCGCCGGAGTGCCGCTAAACTGTCGGACTGAAAGGGCTGGGCGTGTCGTATTCGAACTTCGGATACTTACACGGTGATGGTGATGTCCACGCCGGACGGAAGATTGAGCTTCTTCAGCTCGTCGACGGTCTGGGCGGTGGGCTCGATGATGTCGATGAGACGCTTGTGAGTGCGGCTTTCGAACTGCTCCATGGACTTCTTGTCCACGTGCGGGGAACGGTTGACGGTCAGCTTCTCGATCTTGGTCGGGAGCGGAACGGGACCGGAGACGCGGGCGCCGGAGCGCTTGGCGGTCTCGACGATCTCGAGGGCCGACTGATCAATGACTCGATAGTCAAAGCCCTTGAGACGGATGCGGATTTTTTGGCCTTTCATGGCGGGAAAAAGAACGAGGGTTTAGCTGCGGGCGGGAGCCTTGGAGGAGGTCTCGACGATCTTGGCGAGGAGGTTGGCGGGCACCTGCTCGAAGTGGGAAGGCGTCATGGCGGCGGAGGCGCGACCCTTGGAGAGGGATCGAATGTCCGTCACGTAGCCGAAGAGGTTTTCGAGGGGAACGTGGGCGTTGATGATGCAAGCGCCGTTTTTGTTCTCCATGCCCTGGATCTGGCCGCGGCGACGGTTGATGTCGCCCATGAGGTCGCCCTGGAATTCCTCCGGGGTGGTGACCTCGACGCCCATGATGGGCTCGAGCAGGATGGGCTTGGCGGCCTTCATCGCTTCCTTGAAAGCGAAGATGCCGGCCATCTTGAACGCGAGTTCGTTGGAGTCGACGGGGTGGAACGAGCCATCAATGATGCTCACCTTGACGTCCACAACCGGATAGCCGGCTACGGCGCCATTGTTGGCACCTTCGTAGATACCTTCGGTGGCGGGCTTGATGAATTCCTTCGGGATGACGCCGCCGACGATCTCGTTGAGGACCTCGACGCCCTTGCCCTTTTCGTTGGGCTCGATCTTGACGACGACGTGGCCGTATTGGCCTTTGCCGCCGGACTGACGGATGAACTTACCTTCGCCGTCGGCCTTGCCAAGAATGGTCTCGCGATAGGCGATCTGGGGCTTGCCGGAGGTGGCCTCGACCTTGAACTCGCGCTTCATGCGATCGACAATGATCTCGAGGTGGAGCTCACCCATGCCGGCGAGAATGGTCTGGCCGGTGTCCTGGTCGGTCTTGACGCGAAGGGTGGGATCTTCGGCGACAAGGCGCTGAAGCGCGGTGCCGAGTCTCTCTTGGTCGCCCTTCGAGTTCGGCTCGATGGACATGGCGATAACGGGCTCGGGGAAGGAAGGCGGCTCGAGACGGATGTCGTAATCTTCGTCGGAGAAAGTGTCGCCGGTGATGACGTCCTTGACACCGACGAGAGCGCAAATGTCGCCAGAGTAGGCTACGTCAATCTCGTCACGGTCGATGGCGCGCATGAGCACGAGGCGCGAGCAACGCTCGGAGCGACGGGTGCGCGGATTGTAAAGGGACATGCCCTTCTTGATCTGGCCGGTGTAGACGCGGAAGAAGACCAGCTTGCCGACGAACGGGTCGGTCCAGAGCTTGAAGGCTAGGCCGGCCAGCTTGGACTTGTCGTCGACGGTGGCGATGACCTCGTTGCCGGAGC
>JAIXVY010000122.1 GCA_027482505.1 Opitutaceae bacterium
ATCGAGCGCGCCTACGAGACCCTCGCGGAAAACCCCGGCAAGCGCGTGTTCATGCTCTCCGAGCTGATCCACAATCCGTTCGTCAACGACGACCTCCTTCGCCGCGGCCTCCGCTACCTCCAGTCCGACAAGGGCGTTCCCTTCACCGTGAAGGGGCGCAAGATCACCGCCGACGCCCCCGCCACCCCCGACGATCCCTCCCGCTGGGACACGCTCGCCCCGGACGACATCGTCATCATCCCCGCCTTCGGCGCCACCGACGAGGACAAGCTCCGTCTCGTGCGCCGCGGCCTCGCCGTCTGCGCCTACGACGCCACCTGCATGCTGGTGGAGAAGGTTTGGAAGGCGGCGCGCGCGTATGGACGCGACGGATACACCGTGGTCATCCACGGCAAGCACGAGCACGAGGAGACAAAGGCCACCTTTTCCAACACCCGCCGCCACGCCCCCGCGGTCATCGTGCGCAACCTCGCCGAGGCCCGCGCCCTCGCCGACCTCATCCCCGTCCGCGCCGCGCCCGACGCCCAGGCCCGCTTCGAGGCCGTCTTCGCCGGCCGCCACACCGAGGGGTTCTCGGTCGCGCGCGATCTCGAGCGCGTGGCGGTGGTCAACCAGACCACCCTGCTCGTCAACGAGACGCGAGAGATCATAGACCACCTGCGCGCCGCCTATCTCGCCGCCTGCGGGCCCGACCGCGAGGGCGAGCCGGCGCGGGTCGGCGGCGGAGGCCGGGCCGACACGCTTTGCTACGCCACCCAGGTCAACCAGGACGCGCTGGGGCGCGCCCTCGGGCAAACGCTCGACGCCGCCTTCGTCATCGGCGGCAAAAACTCCTCGAACACCTACCAGCTCTGGCGCGTGTGCGAGGAGCGGCTGGGCCCGATGGCCTTTTTCATCCAGAGCGAGGCCGACATCCGCTCGCTGGACGAGGTGTCGCACTACGTCTTCCCCGCCCACGGACCGGGCGCCAAGGGGACGGGCCACACCGAGCCTCGTCCGTTGTGGCCGAACGAGGATTTCGCGCGTCCGCGCCGCATCCTCATCACCGGAGGCGCGAGCTGCCCGGACGGGCTTATCCAGGCCGTCATCTCCCGCATTAATTCGCTGTTCCCCGCCGACCGGCTGCGTCCGGCCGACGCCGTGCTCGCCGAGTTGGAAAAGTAGGGCCGCCGCGCGCCGGCGACCGCGAAACATCGGCGCCGCCCGCCGCCCGCTTTTTTCCTGCGTCAACCCGTCGTGGGGGTGAGCTTGCGCTCGGTCAGCGGCAGCATCACGCCGCGGCGGAACAGCGTCACCTGCCCCGTGCTGGAGGAGACGACGATGCTGATGCAGTCGGTGGCCACGCTCACCGCGGCGGCCGCCGCGTGGCGGCTGCCCAGTCCGCTGGGCAGGACGTGGTCCGAATCCGCCGCCTGCAGGAGGCTGCCGGCGCTCGCCACCACGCCGTCGCCGCGGATCACGAAGGCTCCGTCGATGGAGGAAAACTCCTTCACCGTCTCGTCCATGAACGGGTTGAGGATGTTGCGATCCTCCTCCTTGTATCCGTAAAATGGATTCAAAACGAGCGGCTTGGTCAGGCGCTCGACCCGCGCGGTGTCGCCGAGCACGAAGAGGCAGCCCACCGGCCGGCCCTCGCGACCCTCGACCCCGAGCTCCATGGCGATGCCGAGCACGCGCTCCAGCACCTCGGGCTTCACGTCCTCCGGCAGCAGGTCGGCGTGGCCGCCGAGCAGGGTGTGGAACTCGCGTTCCACGTCGAGGATCACGACGGTGTCGAACTGGTTGCTGCCGGCCAGCCCTCCGACGCAGCACAGGCGGTCGCTAAAGGAGATCACGCCGCGGCTGAGCGCCACGAAGACCGCGCTGCGCAGCTGGGCCATGCGCTGGTTGGAAAAGGAGCGCACCTGGATGACCTCCACCGCCTTGTCTGCGGCGGACTCGTCGTCGAGCTCCACATGGTTGCGCGTGACGAGAATGGTCTTGGTCTTGGGGAACCATGCGCCGGGCTCGATCCCGCCCACGAACGTGTCGCCGAAGACCATGATCGCCCGGCAGCCGGCCCCGCGCGCCACGCGGTCGGCCTCGCGGATCATGAGGCGGTTGACGCGGTTTTGCTGGGCCTGCACCGGGCGGGCCAGGATGCCGCCGACCCCCGCGACGAGACGATCATGCAGATCCACCAGCGTGGGCGCGCCCACGAGGCTGGCCACCAGCTCTGGCTCCTTCACCAGGCGCGCCACGGTCGCCAGCACTTGCAGGTAGTCGCGCGCCCGCTCGTCGGCGAGGAGGAGAAGAATGAGATGCGCGCGATCCCCCTCCAGCGTGCCGTCGTGCTCGATGCCCTGCCGGCTGCGGCCGATGACCAGGACGTAGCGGCGATGCATCTTCACCCGCACGTGGGGCAAGGCCACGCCGTTGCCCAGATAGGTGGTCATCGTGCTCTCGCGCTGCAAAAGGCCGCGCAGGAGCGAATCGCGCTTCAGGTCGGGAAAACTCGCCGCCGCATTGTCCAGCAACTCGCCCAGCGCCCCCTTCAGGTCGCTCGATTGCAACTCGACGATGCGGTTGCGGGCGATGTGGCGCTCAAGACGCATGGATCGGTTGAATAAAAGCGGACGACCGATTAAAAAACCAACCGCGGATTTCGCGGATGAACGCGGATGAGACAGTTGGCCATCCGAGCCCGTCCGCGCAATCCGCGGTTAAAAATCACGGTCTTACTTCTCCCACTCCAGGGCGCCCTTCTTGATCTCATAGAAAAGACCCAGGACGAGCACGCCGAAGAAGAAGCCGATGGGGGCGAGGATGGAGATATTGTTGGCGAGGAAATCGCGGTAGATGAAGGCCCAGGGGATGAGGAAAACGACCTCGATGTCGAAGAGGATGAACAACATCGCGGTGACGTAGAACTTCACCGAGAAGCGGGTGTGGACGATGCCCTCGGCCTTCACGCCGCACTCGTAGGCGGAGTCCGTGATCTTGTTCTTCTTGTGCGCGCGCTGCCCGAGCAGGTGGCTGACCCCGACGATCAAACCGGCCAGGCCGGCGGCGAGGAAAAGCTGAATGAGGATGGGCGCGTAGTCGGCGGCGGTGTTCATGCTCGGCGATTAAAAAGCATCAAAGGACAGCCCGCGCCCGCCCGGCGCAAGGTGTTTTTACGACGAGAATCGCCCGCCGCGCCCTCACTTGACGCCGAGAGGGACGGGCAGACCCCGTTCGCGCCGGCCCACGCCCAGCGTCTCGGCAAACTCCAGGGTGCGGATATCGTCGGAAACCGGCTGGAAACCGGTGGCTTTGCGCGCGTCGTTTATCTTGGCCAGCATCAGCGCGTCCATCCACACGGGGTCGGTGCCCAGCCAGAGCCGCGGTTCGCCGCGGGTGTAAAGCGAGTTAAAGGCCGGTCCGCCCACGAACTGCCAGCGGTCCAGCGAAGCGAGGGTGAAGGCCCAGGTCTGGCGCAGCTCGGGGATGGCCGCCATCTCCGCGACCGCCGCCGGGGCGCTGCGCGTGCTGCGGAAAAACCGCGAGGTGTTGGACGCGTTCCACAAGGTGGCGTTGGCGAGCGCACCGTTCACTCCCAACGCCTCGTGGTCGGTGTAAACGGGAAGATTTATCCAAAAGTCGGCCTCTAGAAAAAGCGGCGTGGCGAGGAAGCTCTTGCGGTCCGCGTCGACATCGATCTTGGCCGCGGGATCGACCGAGATGGCGGCCAGCCGATCAAGGTCGAAATCGGGCGCGCGGTCCTGACGGCCCGAAAGAATGGGGTCGAAGCGCGAGGGCAGCGGGCTGTCGTAGAACCAGGTGGGGTCGTAGTAGCGACCGGATTCCAGCACGAAGAACGGATGCCCCGCGAAGGGCGGCTCCACGCGCGGATCGGTCGGCAGATAGCCGGTCAGGCGCAGGCGCAACTGGTTCAACCCGACGAGAAAAATTTTGTCGCGGGCGTAGCCGCGGCGCGCCAGCGCCTCGATCACCGCCCGCACCAGAGGCTGGGGCGTGGCGAGCCCCGCGCCGGACTCGGCGTAAATTTTCAGCCCCACGCGGCCTTTCTCGCCCGGCGTAAGACGACGCCCGACCGAGTCCTCGAAGGCGCGGAGCAGGGTCTCCACTCCGTCGTCGTAGCGCGCGGCATCCGGGACGGGCGCGTCGCCCGAGGCGGGCTTGGCCGTAGGCAAGGAAACCTCCCACAAGGCGGGCCGCAGACCGTTCGCCTCGGCGGCCTGGACACGGGCGGCGAGGGCGACCAGGACCGGAAGGATCAGGGAAAAGACTAGGACTCGGAACGGCATGCGGGCGGAGTCCTTGACAGAGCATGAGCCGGGCCGAAAGTCCAAACCCGCCCCGTCGATGCCGCGCCTCAAGGAAAGCTGCAAACAAGACCTCAAGCTGCGCATCAACATCGTGGACGTCATTTCGCGCGTGGCCACCCCGCGCCGCGCCGGCGGAAACCGCTTCAAGGCCCTCTGCCCCTTTCACCAGGAAAAGACGCCGTCCTTCCACTTTGATTCGGCCAAGGGCTTCTACAAGTGCTTCGGCTGCGGAAAATCGGGCGACATCTTCACCTTCGTCCAGGAAACCGAGGGGCTGAATTTCACCGAGGCGGTCGAGGCCCTAGCGCAGCGTTTCAATGTCGCCCTTGAATACGAGGAAGGGGGCGGCGGCCCCTCCCGCGAGGAGCGCTCCCTCCGTCAGGAACTCTTCGACCTCCATGAGTTCGCCGCCGACCACCTGCACCAGGCCTTCAAGGCCAACGGCGAACACGGCGCCTGGATGCGGGATTACTGGACCAAGGACCGCCGCTTCACGCCCGAACTCGCCGACGAGTTCAAGATCGGTCTCGCCGACCCCGCCGGCTCCGGCCTCGCCGCCGCGCTCATGCGGAAAAAATTCTCTGAGGCCGCGCTCCGCCAGTGCGGGCTGTTTTTCATCTACGAGGACCAGCTCCTTACCCTTCAGGCCCTGCGCCCGCGCTTCCGCGGCCGACTCATGATCCCGATCCGCGACCACCAGGGCCGCGTGGTCGCCTTCACCGCCCGCCAGACCAAACTTACCCCCGCCGACGACCCCGCCAACGAGGCCAAATACGTCAACTCGCCCGAGACGCCCATTTTCACCAAGGGCAATCTCCTCTTCAACCTCGACCGCGCCCGCGCCCACGTCGGCGACGGCAAGCCCTTTGTGATGGTCGAGGGCCAGCTCGACGCGCTCCGCTGCTGGTCGGTGGGCCTGAAAACCGCCATCGCGCCGCAGGGAACCTCCATCACCGAAGGGCAACTCATCCTCATGCGCCGCTACCACACGGAGCTCGAGTGCTTCTTCGACAGCGACAACGCCGGCCAAAAAGCCGCGCTGCGTCTGCTGCCGCTCGCGCTCAAGACCGGCATCGAGGTTCGCTTCCTCACCCTCGCCGGCGCCGGCAAGGTCGACCCCGACCTGCTCTTTTTGGAAAAAGGCCTGGCCGGCTACGACGAGGTGAAAAAGAGCGCCTTCGGCGGCATGCAGTTCATGCGACGCTACGTGCTGCCCGATGCGCGCAACGCCACCGCCGAACGCACCCAGGCCGCGGTGCGCGAAATTTATTCGGTCATCGCCGCCGCCGACTCCGAACTGCTGCGCAAGCGCCTGCTCGGCGAAGTCGCTCCCGCCCTCGGAGCCCTTCAGGTTACCCCCGACGTCTTCGAGCGCGACTTCGCCCAGTTCATCGCCAAGGGCGGTCGCCCCGCCGCCCAATCCGCGCCCGCCGCCCCCCCGGCCTCCACGGACTCCTCCGGCTCCCCACTCCCCGCGCCCGGCTCCGCGCCCCAAGACGACCCCACCGCGCCCGAGCGCGATCTCCTGCTGCTCGTCCTCCACTTCGACATCGCGCTCGGCAGGGCCCTTGCCGCCACCTGCCCGCACGAATGGATCGACGCCCGACTGCCCTCCGGCGCTTTGCTTAATCGCTTCCTGGGCGAAATCCTGCACGGCGAGTGGCCTGGCCGGGACAATCTCGACGGTTTGCTCGAAACCGACGCCGAGCGCGCCTTGGTCGCCTCGCTGCTCTTCGAAACCCCGCAGATCGACGACCCCGCCAAGGTGGCGCTGGAAGGCCTCAAACGCCTTCGCGACCGCGCCCTCGCCCCGCGCCTGCGCCAGATAGACCTTCAGCTCGCCCAAGCCTCGACCGATAACGCCATTGACGCCATCGCCTTGCTAAAGGAACGCTCCGAGCTTCAGCGGCTCTTGCGCTCCCCCCTTGCGCTTGTCGCCGTCGCCTGATAACTTTTCCGTTTTTCGCCGTTCCACGCCCGCCCGTTTTCGCCCAAGTCTCTGTCACCACTCATGCCGCGCAAAGCCAAGTCCGCCTCCGCCGATACCCATTCCGACGCCGTCGAGGCTGCCATCGAGGTCACTCAGGGAGCCGACGCCGGCTCCTCCGACAATCCCGTGGACAACCTGCCCCCCGGCGGAATCAACGACAAGATCCGCGCGCTCATCCGCCTCTCCAAGGAGCAGGGTTACCTCACCTTCGACGACATCAACGAGGCCCTGCCC
>JAIXVY010000046.1 GCA_027482505.1 Opitutaceae bacterium
ATCGTGTCCGACGGCGGAGTGCACGGCATGCTCGAGCACCTTTACGGCATCCTCGCCCAGGCCAAGGCCGACGGAATCTCCTCCGAGCGCGTTTTCGTGCACGGTTTCACCGACGGTCGCGACACCCCCCCGACCTCCGCGCTCGGCTACATCCGCCAGGTGGAGGCCAAGATCCGCGAGCTCGGCGGCTACGGCCGCATCGCCACCATCACCGGCCGTTTCTGGGCCATGGATCGCGACAACCGATGGGAGCGCGTGCAAAAGGCCTACGACGCCCTCACCGGCCGCGCCTACGCCGCCACCGCCACCTCGGCCGAGGCCGCGGTGCAGCACTATTACGAAAACCCCCTTTCCGAGACCCAGAAGGGCGACGAGTTCATCCCCGCGACCGCCATTCTGGGCGCCGACGGCAAGCCGCTGGCGAAGTTCGCCGACGGCGACGCGGTCGTGTTCTACAACTACCGCGGCGACCGCCCGCGCGAGATCACCCGCGCCTTCGTCATGGACGATTTCGCCTCCTTCGACCGGGGCCCGAAGCTCGATCTCTACTACGCCACCATGACCGAGTATGAGGCCGGCCTGCCGGTGAGAATCATCTCCCCCAAGCCGCCCAAGTTGAAGAATATCCTGGGCGAGGTCGTATCCAAGGCTGGGATACAGCAGTTCCGCTGCGCCGAGACCGAGAAGAACCCGCACGTCACCTTCTTTTTCAACAACTACAACAAGGATCCGTTCCCCGGCGAAGACCGCGCCTGCCCGGCCAGCCCCAAGGTGGCGACCTACGACATGCAGCCGGAAATGAACGCGTCCGAGGTAACGCGCCTGAGCAAGGAGGCCATCCTCTCCGGCAAATACGGCCTCGTCGTCGTCAACTACGCCAACCCCGACATGGTCGGCCACACCGGATCAATCCCCGCGACCGTAAAGGCCTGCGAGGCGACCGACGCCGGGGTGGGCGAGCTCCTCGCCGCCGTCCGCCAGGCGGGCGGCCGCGCCGTCGTCTGCGCCGACCACGGCAACGCCGAGCAGATGTATGATCCCGAACTCAAGGGACCGCACACCGCGCACACTTTGAACCTCGTGGAGGTCTTCGTCGTCGGCGAGGGCTTCACCAAGGCGACCAAGATGCGCTCCGGCGGCCGCCTGGCCGACATAGCCCCGACCGTGCTCCATCTCATGGGTCTCGAAAAGCCGGTCGAGATGACCGGCGCGAGTCTGATCGCGGGTTGAGCCGTCTGCGGCGACGCCCGCGGTCGCGTTCTCCGGCCCCGCGCGATCCGCTGGGCCTTTTTCATGGCCGCGCCTGTCGGGGCTGCGACGCGATCAGTGGCTCACCCTGACCCGCCAGAACCGCGCGGCGCCCGGTGACGCGGGCAGCGCGACCGATACCGTCTCTATGGTGGCCGAAACGCCCGCGCTCGTCTCGGCCGCGTTTTGCAGGGTTTGCCAGGGGCCGCCGGGCGCGTCGGCGAACTCCACCGCGTAGCGCACCAGGGAAAGGTCCCGGTCGACCTGCCGGCGGTAGATCAGCCTCAGCCCTGCGCCCGTGCTTTGCAGGCGCGGCTCGATGCCGGCGCCGGCCGCGCGCGGATCGCCGCCGAACGCGTATTCGAGCAGGTTTGGACATCCGTCCGTGTCCGGGTCGGAGAGGTCGTCGGCCAAGGCGGGCTGATCCAGTTCCTCCGGCGTGAAGCAACGCAGGCGCCAGCAGAAGAACGTGTCGCGGCCGGCGTTTTTTTCGTAAATGGCGTCGGCGAATTCTGGGTGGTCGATGAAGGGGTTCCGATTTCCTTGGAATCGTTCGTAGACGATCTGGTTTCTGCGTCGTTCCCATTCCGACGGCGGAAAGGCGCGATTCCACCGCAGCAAGGTGCTCAGGCGCCCCATCTGCGGGGGATTGCCCGTCGTGGACGAAGGCGGCGTCTCCACCAGCACCAGATCGGTGGTGTTGGTTTCCGTGCCGTCGTAGCGCGTGGCCATGTAGAGGCAGGCGCGGGCGATCCAGCCTTTGTCCACATCCGGCGGTTCCCAGGTGTCGATGGTCCAGCGCGCCTGCGGGGCCTGCGTCACGGGACCGAGCGTGCCCCCCGTGTCGAACCAGTTGTTTGAACGCGAGGTGTTGGCGCTAGGATTGGCCGCCCGCAGGTGATGCAGATCGGAGAAGTCCGGCCCCGAGTCGGGCTGGCCGACGCCGCGCGAGTCGGGCCAGGTGTGCTCGCGGTTCCAGGTGGCTCCGCCGTCCCAGGTGCCGTTGCGGGAATAGCCCGACCAACCCAGGGAGTAGACGAGGAGGATGTTGGTTATGGCCGCGGGATTTTCCGCCGGCGGCGGAAACGCCCAGTCTCGGTCGGTCACGGCCAAGTCCTGGCGCAACTGATCGTAGGTCCGGACCGTTTGTCCGCGGGTGCGCGCGTTCAACGCGGAATCCAAGACCGAGCCGCTCAGGCCGGAACAGGCTGCATAGTAATTGGGAGGTGGAGAGTAGGCGTCGGCAAAAAGCGTCTGGGCCAGTAATCCAAGGGCTAACCAAGACACCCGAACCAGCGGGGTGGGGAACATAACCGATCACCTTACGTTTAAAACCGCCGGCCACTAAGGTGGGAAAGCTACGCAGTCGCGCCTTTCGGAGGCGGCGCGTCCCCTCTTGTTGCGGGACGAGTTCCCCCCGCGTGCCTTTCGCGAAAAAGGGGAAGTCGCTGCGCGGCATGGGCAAGCCGTGCGGCGCAGCGTTTCCGACGCCCGGGCTTGGTTCATGTTTGGATGCCGCGGGAGAAAATCTAATAACTGGCGTCTGGTGCTCCGGTTCGGGTCCGCGGACCGGCAAAACGCGTCCTCCCGGCATGTGCCGCACTCGGAGAATCACCGGGCTTGCACCGGGCGTGCCACCCCCGCTTTCCTGTTCGGTTTACAGGTCCGCTTCCCCTTCCAATTCCCGTTCCGCAGTCCGCATGCATCTCAAAGCGCTCAAGCTTCACGGTTTCAAATCCTTCGCCGACCCGACTACCCTGCGCTTTGAGCCCGGCGTGACCGCCATCGTCGGCCCCAACGGCTGCGGCAAATCGAACGTCGCCGATTCCATCCGCTGGGTGCTGGGCGAGCAGTCCGCCAAGGCTCTCCGCGGCGGCAAGATGCAGGACGTGATCTTCGAGGGCGCCGACACCCGCAAGCCCGCCCAGATGTGCGAGGTCTCGCTGCTCCTCACCGACTGCGAAAAGCAGCTCGGCAGCGAATTTCACGAGATAGAGATCATGCGCCGCGTCTATCGCGACGGCGGCGGCGAATATTTTTTCAACGGCCAGCCCTGCCGCCTGAAGGACATCCAAAAGCTCTTCATGGACACCGGCATCGGCCGGACCAGCTACTCGATCATGGCCCAGGGCCAGATCGACCAGATCCTGTCCTCCAAGCCCGAGGAGCGTCGCGCCGTCTTCGAGGAGGCCGCCGGCATCACCAAATACAAGTCGCAGCGCAAAGAGGCCCTGCAAAAGCTTTCGCTCACTGACACCAACCTCACGCGCGTCGCGGACGTCATCAACGAGGTCGGCCGCCAGATCGGCTCGCTCCGTCGCCAGGCCTCCAAGGCCCTGCGCTACAAAAAGCTCACCTGGCGCCTTCGCCACCTCGCCCTCGCGCACCATGGGCACAACCACGCCGCCCTCGCCGCGCAGCTCGCCGTCCTCGAGGAAAACGTGATCAAGCTGCGCGCCGCCGCCGAGACCCGCCGCGCCCACCTCCACCAGCAGCAATCCGCCCTGGAGGAGAAAAAGACCCTTCGTTCCCGCCTCAATCAGCGCGTGCAGGAGGCCCAGCAGGCCGTGTTCGATCTGCGCTCCGAAAAAGAACAGGCGGAAAACGCCGCCAACCTCGCCCAAATTAAGCGCAGCGGCCTCGCCGAGCGTCTCGCCTCCTCGCAGGACAATCTCACCGAGCTCGAGATGCAGCTCCGCGAACTCGAGTCTCAGGTTGATTCCGGCGCCCTGGACAAGGAGCAGCAGCTCACGCTCCTCGGCAGCTCCGACGCGGTCTTCCAGGACCGCAACCGCGAGCTCGGCGTGCTCGAGGCCGAGCTTCAGAAACACGAGCAGGAAATCTCCCAGACCAAGTTTCAGCTCCTTCAGTTCGAGAGCAACGTCGCCCGCCTCCGCACCGACACCACCAGCTACGAGGTCGATCAGAAAACCTCCGCCCAGCGCCACGACGCCCTCGCCTCCGAGGTCGAGTCCGTGCGCGTGCGGCAATCCGAGGCCGCGGCCCAGCTCTCCGAGATCTCCGCCCGCGCCGAGGAGGCCCAGGTCGCCAAGGCCCGCGCCCAGTCCGAGACCCAGGATTTCCAGATCCAGATCGGCGAGCTCACCAAGGAATTTCGCGAGGCCCAGAAGAAGCTTCAGGAGATCGACCGCAATCTCGCCCAGCGCACCGCCCGCCTGAAGCTGCTCCAGCAGCTTGCGGAGAAATTCGAGGGCTTCGGCGAAGGCGCCAAGGCCATCCTGCAAGGCCGCTTCGCCGGGCTCTTCGCTCCCGCGCCCTCCCCGGATGCCGCGCCCGACGCGCCGCCGCCCGCGCCCGCCTTCAAGCCCCGCCCCCTCGCCGACGGTCTCCGTCCGCGCGCCGAGTGGGCCCGCGCCCTCGAGGCCCTGCTCGGCTCCGCCAGCGAGGCCGTGGTCGTCGCCGACCTCGATGTCGCCCAGCGCATCCTCGCCGAGCTCGAGAACCAGCAAATCGGCAGCGCCGCCCTTTCGATCTCCAGTTTCAAATCCGAGATTTCAAATCCGGCGGACTTGCCCGCCGGCCTGCGCCCCGCGACCGAGTCGCTCGAGTTCGCCGACGAGACGCACCCCGCCACCGCGCTCCTTCGTTCCTGCTACCTCGCCGACGATCTTGGCGCGTTCCTCTCGTTTTGGCACGCCAACCCCGATTTCCGCTTCCTCGCCGTCGCGACCGCCAAGGGCGAGCTCGTAGACGCCCGCGGCGTCGTCTATGGCGGCTTCCGCAAAAAGTCCGGCGGCGCCGGCAGCCTGGTCCAGCGCGAGATCGATCTGCGCGAGACCGCCAAGGCTCTCGCCGACGACCAGGCCGCCCATGACGCCCAGCGCCAGGTCATCGAGGCGCTTCAGACCCGCCTGACCGAGTCCGAGCAGGGATTGGAGGCCAAGCGCGCCGAGGTGCTCGAGGCCACCCAGACCCTGGCCTCCGTCCAGCAGGAGGAGCGCAACGCCCAGCGCGCAGTCGAGGAGATCGCCGGCCGCGTCGAGCGGATGAGCCGCGAACTCGAGGCCCTCGAGGCCGCCCGCCACGAGACCCAGGCCCGTTTCGACCGCGCCCGCGAGCAGTTGGTCAACGCCGAGCAGGCGGTCGAGGCCGGCCGCGTGCGTATCAACGAACTGGAGACGCTCATCGCCGCCCAGCGCACCGAGCGCGACGTCAAGCGCGACACCCTCGCCCAGGCCCGCCTCGAGCTGGCCGAGCGCCGCCAGAAGGTCGAGGTCCTCGACCGCGGCCTCGCCGACATGCAGCGCCGACGCTCGCAGATTTCCGAGATTCTCATCCAGCGCCAGCAGGAGATCGAGACCTGGACCGACCAGACCTCGGCGCTCGAGCAGGAGGCCGACGCGCAGCGCGCCCGCGCCTCGCAGATCGCGGAGACGCTCGTCGTCGCCAGCCAGCAGGTGGAGCAAATCCGCTCCGAGCTGTCCGAGGTCGAGCAGGCCATCAACGGCGTCGAAAATTCGCAGGACGGCATACGCACCGACGCCGAGAAAAGCGCGTCCGACCTCAGCCGCTGCGAGGTCGAGCTGGCCCAGACCCAAAGCCGCGTGCAGTTCATCGTCGAGGACGTGCAGCGCGAATTCCAGCTCCCCGTCGGCAGCTACGACTGGCGAGGCCTGCTTTATCGCGCGGACGACGATCCGCCGGACATCAAGGATCTCGACCTCGATGACGACGAAGACGGCGGGGAGGCCGCCCCCGCGCCCGTCGCCGCGGAGCCAGCCTCCTCCGCCGAGGGCGAAGCGCCCGCGGACGGAGCCGCCGCCCCGGCGGCCCCCGCGCGCCGCCGCCGCAAGAAGGGCCCCAAGCCCGATCCGACCGAGGATGATCTCGCGAAGGTCGCGGAGTCCGCCGACTGGCCCGCGATCAAGACCGAGATCGACGCCCTGCGCGCCCGCCTCGCCGGCATGGGCGCCGTGAACACCGGCGCGATCGAGGAATACGCCGAGCTCAAGCAGCGCTACGATTTCCGCAAGGGCCAGAGCGACGACCTCGCGACCGCGAAGACGGACCTGATGAAGACGATCGACGACATCAACCGCACCTCGATGGAGCAGTTCCAGATCACCTTCGAGCAGATCAAAAAGAACTTCATCTACACCTTCCAGACCCTCTTCGGCGGCGGCGTCGCAAACCTCGAGCTCATCGTCACCGACGACGTGCTCGAAAGCGGCATCGAGATCACCGCCCAGCCCCCGGGCACGAAGCTCAAGAGCATCACGCTCCTCTCCGGCGGTCAGAAGACCCTCACCGCCGTGGCGCTGCTCTTCGCCCTCTACATGGTGAAGCCCTCGCCCTTCTGCTTGCTCGACGAGCTCGACGCGCCGCTCGACGAATCGAACATCGGCCGCTTCACCGACCTGTTGAAGAAGTTCGTCCACGAGTCGCAGTTCATCATCATCACGCACAACAAGCGCACGGTCGCGGCCGCGCACTCTATCTATGGCGTGACGATGGAGGAGCGCGGCGTCTCCAAGACCGTGTCCATGCGCTTCAACCAGGTTCGCGGAGAACCGGAGTCGCATCCGGAGAACATCGCCGAATCGGTGCGCGGCGCGAAAACCCGTTCGGCCGCGACCGCCTGATCCCGGACCGGCGCCCGCCCCGCGCCGCGTTCACTCTTTTTCCCCACCCCAAACATGCCCCGCATCTCCCGCATTAAGCTTCAGTGGGGCGCCTCGCGCGCCACCCCTGGAGATTGGTATCTCGGCCTCTTCGGCCTTTACTCGCGAAAAAGCGGAAACGGTCGCGGCCTGGCCGTCAGCATACGCGGGGCGCTTGCCTGGTCCTCGCTCGCCGCCGTCTCCGCCTACTTCGCCGGCGCCGGCTACTACTGGTGGAAACAGGACCAGAAACCCTACAACTATGTCGGCTACGCTGACGTGCTGCTGTATCCCTTGAGCGCCGCCAAGCGGCAACATGTGCGCGAGCTGCAAGGCCAGGCCTTGATCGCCTCCGCCAACGAGGATCTCGCCAACCAAATTTGGAACCGGGGCATGATGAATCTGCGCCTCGGCCTCGAGCGCTACCCGAATGATTTGAAGGCTCGCCTGCGCCTTGCCCAGCTGTTCGTGGCCTACCGCCTTCGCAGCAAGGCGGAGGAGACCATCATGCAAGGCCTGGAGTTTGGCTGGCCCGGGCGCACCTACCTGCAGTCGGCCATAGAGCTGGCCGGCGCGGGCGAAGACCACGAACTCATCGTCGCCATCTGCGACCGCGGCCTGGCCCTTCATGATCCGGCCCGCAACCCCTCTTCCGACCGACGCTGGCTGATAGAGCAGCGCATCCGCGCGCTCTTGGCCGCGAAACGCAACGACGAGGCCATCGCCTACGCCGAGAAGGAGAAGAACCAGGTCGACGACAACACGATCTCGGAACTGCGGCTGCTCGCCCTCCTCCAGGCCGGACGCAAGGACGAGGCGGTCGTTTTCGCCGAGGCCTGGCGCGCCCGCGCCGGCGCCGAAGCCGCCGCGCTGCGCCTTCTGGCCCGCGTCTATCGCGAGGCCGGACGGCTGGACGACATGGCCCGCGTGTTGAACGAGGTGAAGGCGCGAAATCCGGGCAGCCCGCGACCCCACGTGTTCGTCATGATCCAGTATTTCCTGGCCGGACGCGAGACGGAGGGACGCGTCCAGCTGGACGATTATATCTTCCGCTACGGCGGCACCGAGGCGAACTACGCGCTGGCCGCCGAACCGCTGGCGGAGATAGGCCGCGGCGCCGAGGTCGATGTCCTGCTCGCCGCCGCCTCGGAGCGAGGCATACGCGACCCCCGCATGCTTCTTGCCAAGTTGCTGCTGTTGATCACCGAAAAACGCTGGGGAGAGGCCACTCGGCAGATCGACGACATCCGCTCCAGCCTGCCCGCCGGTTCCGAACGCGCGAGCCTCCTTGATTATTACCAGTATCTGGTCGCCGCCGCCTCCGATCCCGCCGACGGCGCCCAATCCAGTCTCACCGACTATGTGCGGCTAAGGCAGCTGCCCATGGCGATCTATCGCCAGTGCATCGAGGTGCTTCGCCGCGCGGGGCGCATAGAGACTGCCCGCCAGATCGTCACCTTCGCCGACGGCGTCTTTCCCTCCAACGCCTTCCTCGCCGAGGCCCGCGCCTCGCTGGAGCAAGAGATCGCCGCCCGCGCCGCGGCCGCATTGGCCGAGCGCCCCGTGACCGCCCCGGTCGCCTCCTTGACCAGCGCTTCCCGGTTCAAGGCCGAACTTGAGCGCGTGGTCGCCGAAAAAGGGCCGGCCGCCGGCCAGATCTTGCTGCGCGAACTGCGGCAGGCGCGCCCGGCTTGGATGGCCGAGCAGGACGAGTTCCTCAGCCTGAAGGAGCTGGAATTCGACGCCGCGGGAGACGATATCGCCGCTTTGCAGGGCTCCGTCCGCCGCTACCTAACCGCCGATCGTGCCCGCATTCAGCAGGTCATCGTCGTCGCCACCCGCCTTCACGAAAACGGTCGCAAAGACGAGGCGCGGCTTCTGCTCGCGGAAATCTTGCGCCGGACTCCGGGGCAGCCGCGCGCGACGGAGTTGCTGGCCAAATGGTTCCCCGTCGCTCCTGTCGCGGCCACGACGCCCGCCGACGCGGTCGCCGCGCCCAAGACGCCCTGACTCCGTGCTTCTTCGCGGCGGCTCGCCAGGCCGCCGCGAAGGCTCCGCTTACCGCCGGGAA
>JAIXVY010000522.1 GCA_027482505.1 Opitutaceae bacterium
CCCCCTCCCCCCGCCCAGCCGCCTTCGGTCGCCGGCATCCCCGCCGCCGCCATCGGCGCCGCCGAGCGCGCGAAGATGAAAGTGGAGGTCGCCTCCACCGGCACCGCCGACAACGGCGCTCTTTTCCGCCAGGCCAAGGCCCTCTACGCCGAGAAAAAATTCGCCGAGGCCCGCGCCGTCCTTGATCGCATTCCCGAGGAACTGCTCACCCCAGAACAGGAAAAAGCCGTCAAGGAACTGCGCGCCCAAATCGCCGCCGCCCTCGGCGGCTGAGCGAAGTTGCCCAAGGATCGCCCGTTCCCGCCGTTTCATCGCCCCGCCGGCCACCCGGCGGGGTTTTTTATTCTCCCGATTCGCGGGGAATTTTTCACGCCCCGGGCGCATCTTTCGCTTTCGCCCGCGCCCGCTTCTCTCCTTGCTTCGCGACCTTCGCACCCTTCGCGAGACCACCCTCTTTTCCATGTCCGATCTCCCCTCCCCCGCGACCTCCGCCACGTCCGAAGCCGCCGCCCCGGCGCCCGCCAAGATCCAGCTCAACCCCGAGCACGTCCTCCGCATCGCCCAGGAACTCGGCGGCGCGGTCAAAGTCGCCCAGATCGCCGCCACCGCCCAGCTCCTCAAGGAAGGCGCCACCGTCCCCTTCATCGCCCGCTACCGCAAGGAGGTCACCGGCGAGCTCGACGAGGTCCAGATCACCACCATCCGCGACCGGCTTGAGCAACTGGCCGCCCTCGACGAACGCCGCGCCAGCATCCTCGCCTCCCTCAAGGAGCGCGGCCTGCTCACCGACACTCTGCGCAACCAGATCGAGTCCGCCGACACCATGGCGCGCCTCGAGGATCTCTACCTGCCCTTCCGCCCGAAGAAGCGCACCCGCGCCACCATCGCCAAGGAGAAGGGCCTCGAGCCCCTGGCCGAGCTCGTCTGGGCCCAGGACCCCGCCACCACGGCCGACGCGCTCAACGCCGCGGCCGCCGCGTATTCAGGCCACGAATACCAGCCCGACGACGGCAAGTCCCCGCCCACCCCGCGCCAGAAGATCGCGGACGCCGCCGAGGCCTTCGCCGGCGCGCGCGACATCCTCGCCGAACGCATCTCCGACGACGCCGCCGCGCGCGAGAAACTCCGCGTCCTCTACCGCTCGTCCGCCATCGTCTCGTCGAAGGTGCTCCACGGAAAAGACACGTCCGCCGAGGCGGCCAAGTTCAAGGACTACTTCGACTGGACCGAGCCCCTCGCCAAGTGCCCCAGCCACCGCCTCCTCGCGATGCGCCGCGCCGAAAAGGAGCTTTTCGTGATGATGCGCATCACGCTGCCCGACGAGACCCTCGCCCTCGCCGAGCTCGAGCGCCTGACCATCAAGCCCCAAGCTCCCGGCTCCACGCTCCCGGCGTCCCCCGCCTGCGCCACCCAGCTCCGCCTCGTCGTGGCCGACGCCTTCAAGCGCCTCCTCGCCCCCGCCATGGAGACCGAGATGCGCCTCGAGTCGAAGAAGTCCGCCGATCTCGCCGCGATCAAGGTCTTCGCCGACAATGTCCGCGAACTCCTCCTCGCCTCCCCGCTCGGCCGCAAGAACGTCATGGCGATCGACCCCGGCTTCCGCACCGGTTGCAAAACCGTGCTCCTCGACCGCCAGGGCAAGCTGCTCCACAACGACGTCATCTATCCCGAAATGCGCGCCGCCGAGGCGAAGGACAAAATCCTCGGTTTCGCCGCCCGCTTCGAGGTCGAGGCCATCGCCATCGGCAACGGCACCGCCGGCCGCGAGACCGAGGCCTTCGTCCGCGCCTGCGGCCTGCCCGCCTCGATCCCCGTAGTGATGGTCAACGAGTCCGGCGCCTCCATCTACTCCGCCTCCGAGGTCGCCCGCGAAGAGTTCCCCGACCACGACATCACCGTGCGCGGCGCCGTTTCCATCGGCCGCCGGCTCATGGACCCGCTCGCCGAGCTCGTGAAGCTAGACCCCAAGAGCATCGGCGTCGGCCAATACCAGCACGACGTCGACCAAAACGGCCTCAAGCGCTCGCTCGACGACACCGTGATGAGCTGCGTGAACGGCGTCGGCGGGGAGCTCAACACCGCCTCCAAGCAGCTCCTCTCCTACGTCTCCGGCCTCAACGCCCGCAGCGCCGCCGCCATCGTCGCGCGCCGCAACGAGAAGGGCCCCTTCGCTTCGCGCGCCGAGCTCCTGGACGTCTCCGGCCTCGGCCCCAAGGCCTACGAGCAGGCCGCCGGCTTCCTCCGCATCCGCGACGCCAAACACCCGCTCGACCGCTCCGCCGTCCACCCCGAGCGCTACCCGCTCGTGGAGAAAATGGCCGCCGACCTCGGCTGCACCGTCGCCGATCTCCTCGCCGATTCGAAACTCCGCTCGAAAATCAAACTCGAGGCCTACGTCACAGACACCGTCGGACTGCCGACCCTCAAGGACATCTTGGCCGAGCTCGCCAAACCCGGCCGCGATCCGCGCGCCCAGTTCGAGGCCTTCTCGTTCGATTCTTCGGTAAACAAGCCCGAGGACCTGAAGCCCGGCATGAAGCTGCCCGGCATCGTGACCAACGTCACCGCCTTCGGCGCCTTCGTGGACATCGGCGTGCACCAGGACGGCCTCGTCCACGTCAGCCAGCTCGCCGACACATTCGTCAAAGACCCGGCCGAGGTCGTGAAGCCCGGCCAGAAAGTCCGCGTGACCGTGACCGATATCGACCTGCCCCGCCAGCGCATCGCCCTCAGCATGCGCAGCGCCCCGCAGATCGGCGCGAAGACCGGCGGCGCCACCGGTCCCGGCCAGCGCCCCGGCGGAAACTTTCAGGCTCCTCGCTCCCAGCTTCCGGCTCCCAGCTCAAAGCCCCAGTCTCTCAACAACGACTGGTTCAGCTCCGCGCTGAACAAGAAGCGCTAGACGCTTGCGTCCAGCCTGCGTCCTTTCCCCTACCCTCCCAAACCGCGCTCGACGCGGACGGGCGGGGGCGGTTTGCTGACTGTTCCTCGCATGGCTTCAACTCTCGCATGGCTCGCTCTGGCCGCCGGTCTTGTCCTGGGGCTGCTTCCGCCTCGTTTCTTCTACACCGAATCCAGCCGCCACCTCACCCTTTTGGAGATTCGCAGCTCGCGAGTTCACCGCGCCTCCACGCTCTCGACCGGCCGTCGCCGCCGCGCCTGGTGGAAATCACCTCTGGTCTGGCTGGATCCGTTTCGAGGCTACGGCTCCGCCCATCTGCTCAACATCGGTCTGCTCAATGTCATCCCGCCCTCGTTCTCCGGCGGCCCGCTGCTGATGATGTTCGGCCACTTCGCCGCCTCGCTGGGCATCCTGTTCGTGCAAATCACCCAAGGACGCCAAAAAACCGGCCAACTTCTCGCGCCCGTTTGCTTCCTCTTCGGCTTCACCACCGGCGTGTATCTTGATTTCACCATCGTCGGCGCCTCGGTCGCGGCCCTCGGCGTGGCCACCATGCTCGGCACCCACAGTTTCACCTGGGGCTACGTGGCCGCGGGGGCCGCGGCGGTCGCCATCGGCTTTCCCTTTCTCGGCCCCAGTCCTTCGCTCGGCGTCTTCGCCGTCGTCGCGTCGGCCCCGCTCTATCTCGCCTTCATGCAACGCGCCACGCTGGTGCTTCCGGTGCGCGGCTAAACGGGGCCCCGAACGGCTCAACGCGTGAGCGCCCTCAGTCTCCAGCCCAGCAGGCCCGTCGCCGCGGCCAGGCCGCCCGCCAGCGCCACCCAGATCGCCTCCAGACCGGCCCCGCCTCGCACCCCGAACCACCAGCCCGCCGGAAGCGCCACCAGCCAATAGGCCGCAAAGGCCGCCGCCATCGGCACCCGCACGTCGGCCAGGCCTCGCAACGCGCCCGCGAACACCACCTGCAACCCGTCAAACAGCTGGAACACGCCCGCCACCACGAGAACGCGCGCCGCCAGTCCCACCACCGCGGCGTCGCGTGAAAAACCGCCCGCCACCGCGTCGCCAGCGAGAAAGAAAACCGCGGTCGACAGCACGGCCGTGCCGCAGGTCAGCAACGTGGCCCCGAGCACGATAGGACGCACCCGCTCGGCGCGCCCCGCGCCCACCGCCTCGCTGGTCCGCATCGACAGGGCGATGGAGAGCCCCAGCGGCACCATGAAGGTCAGCGCCGCGCACGAGATCGCGATCTGGTGCGCCGCCAGCGGCACCGTGCCCAGCCACCCAGCCATCACCGCCGCGGCCGAAAACGCCGCGCTCTCGAAAAACAAGGCCGCCCCCATCGGCAAACCCAGCGCCAGCATCTCGCGGGAACGCGCTCGCGTTATCCGCGCCGCGCGCTCGGCCGCGATCGCCTCGGCAAACCGGGACTCGCGCCGCAGCCACGCCCTCAGCGCCACCACTGTCGCGATGCGCGCCAGCAAGGTCGCCACCCCGGCCCCGGTCAGCCCCCAGGCCGGCGCGCCCAGTTTGCCGTAGATCAGCACCCAGTTGAGCCCCGCGTTGAAAAGCACTCCGGCCAGCATGATGGCCAGCGGCGGCCACGGCCGTCCGAGCGCCTCCGCGAACTGCCGATCCGCCTGAAACAAGAGCGACGGCACCAGGGAGACCGCGATCAGGACATAGTAGGGCCCCATCGCCGCCACCACCTCCCCGGGCTGGCCGAAACGGTCCGCCACCCACAGGCTCGCGGCCATCAAACCGGCCAGCAGCAAACCCGCCGCCCAGGCCAGCCCTCGCGCGTGCCGCAGCCAGACACCGGCCTCGTCGGGCCGCCCCGCGCCCGAGGCGCGCGCCACCAGCACCGACCCCGGCTGCAAAAGGCCTATGCAGCCCACGAAGATAAGCCCGAAAATCGCCCCCGTGAACGAGGCCGCCGCCAGCTCCACCGTGCCCACCCGGCCTATCATCATGGAGTCGGTTATACCCATGAGCATCTGGCTCACCTGCCCCAGCATGATGGGCAGCGCCAAGCCCACGGTCGGGCGCAGTTCCTGGGTCCATTTGGGCATGGGTGGCGGCGGGTAAACAGGCGTGATTACAAACGGTAAACCCGCCACCTTCGGGCATTCCCCCGTCCGCGCAAGCTTACGCCGGAAAGCTTTTACCAACATCTTCCGCGATTTCCCCCACGCCCGCCTCCGAGGTTTTCCCGTTGTCGCGCCCCGGCCGAGGGCACATTGTGCGCCAATCTTTGTCTTTTTCCGCTCCCACTCGCTCATGAAGCCCCTGCGCCTCCTCGCCTGCCTCGCCACGCTCCTCGGCCTCGCCGCCGCCCACGCCCAGTCCACCGTCGTCACGGAGCGGGCCGTAGAGGCCCCCGCCACCACCGTCGCGACGCGCACCACCACCACGGCGGATGGAAAAACCGTCACCGAAAAACTCACCACCACCACCCAGCGCGAGCGCGAGACCGTGGCCAAGACCTACACCGCCGCGGTGGTTGTGTCCCAACGCCCGGAAGGCGGCTGCGGCGGCGACCAAGTCGTCCAGCTTGAGGACCTGCTTTCCGCCCGCCTCGCCGACCTCGGCTTTCGCCTGATCTCCCGCGAATTGGTCGTCTCCAACCTGCGCAATTTCGTTCCCGCCGACGCCACCACCAATGACGAGTCCGCCCGCGCCGCCGCGGCCGCCGAAGCCGCCTTCCTCGATCAGTCCAGCGCCGTCCGCCTCGCCCAGAATCTCGGCGCCGACTACGTGCTCCACGCCTCCATCGTCTCCTGCACCAAGACGAAGCGCGCCGTCAGCGCATACGGCCAGAAGATGGAAAACACCGACCACACCCTGCGCGTCGCCTACAAAATCCTCGACGCCCGCGACGGCGGCGCGCTCACCGGCGACGTCGTCAAGGCCACCCGCGCCGAACAGATGAACGCCAACGCCTCCGGCGATTCCGGCGGCCTCGCCCAAGATCTCCTCGACGAGGCCTCGCAGCAGATCGCCGCCTCCCTCCGCGCCCGCCGCGACGCCGGTCGCATAGCCGCCGCCAAACCCGCCGCCCAGGCCGTCACCATAACCGTCAACGTCGAGGCCGCCGACCTCTACATCCCCGACGTCCGCATCAACGCCGAAAACGTCGTCACCGTCGGCGAATCCAAATTCAAGGTTCTCCCCCTCTCCGCCACCGTCGAGGTCGACGGCGTCGCCGTCGGCGCCGCCCCCGGCAAGATCACCCTCAAACCCGGTTTCTCCCGCCTGCGCCTCACCCGCGAGGGCTTCCAACCGTGGGAACGCACCGTGAACGTCTTCGAGGGCCAGACGCTCGCCGTCGCCATGACCATGAGCCCCGAGGGCCTCAAACGCTTCCGCGACTCCACCGAATTCCTGAACGAACTCAAAAACGGCGCCAAGCTCACCGACGCCGAGGTCAAGGTCCTCGAAGGCCAGGCCAAGTCCCTCGAAAACTCCTTCTTCCGCGTCGATACCAAGGAGAACTTCCGCTTCATCCTCCCCGAGCGTTACCGCGAGGTGAAGTAAGCCTCCGCCGCCACACGCCTCTCTCGCTGTTCTCCTTCGCCTCTTTCCTTAACGCCGCCCGCCTCCCCGCGCCGCCCACATGAAATCCGCTCCCGCCCTCTTCTTCCGCCCGCTCTCGCTTCGTCGCTCCGTCGCGCTCTCCCTTTGCGCCTCCGCCCTCGCCGTCCTCCCGGCCTCCGCCCAGGAGGCCGCGCCCGCCGCCGCCCCCGCGCCCGCCACGCCCGCGCCCGCCCTCAAGGCCGTCGCCATAGCCAAGATCAAGGCCACACCCGCCCTCCTCGCCAACGCCGAGGGCAACCAACGCCGCAACTCCATCGACCGCATGAGCCAGGCCCTCGACGGCCAGCTCGTCGCCGCCCTCCAGCAGACGCGCAAGTTCACCGTCCTCGCCCGTTCCGACGCCGACGCCCTCATCGAGGAAAACGCCGCCGCCGGGCGAAACTTCTCCTTCGGCGAGTCGGACCTCACCCTCGTCGTCACCATCGACGACTTCCAGGACTTCACCCAGACCGCCCACTTCGCCGCCATCAACAAGACCGCCACCAAACGCGTCATCCGCTTCTCCACCGTCGCCAAGCTCTACGAGACCAAGACCAACAAGCTCGTCGAGACCGCCAACTTCCAGGAGCAGACCCTCGACACCGAGGAAGAACTCGCCAACTCCGCCTCCTCCGGCGGCGAACTCTCCGACTCCCTCCTCGTCGCCCTCACCCGCCGCATGAGCGAAAAGGTCGCCCAGCGCGTCGCCGACGCCGCCTTCCCCGCCCGCATCCTCGCCAAGACCGGCAAGACCGTCACCATCAACCGCGGCGACGGCACCGGCATCGCCGCCGGCCAGCTCTGGGAAGTCTTCGCCCTCGGCGAAGAGCTCAAGGACCCCGACACCGGCGCCTCCCTCGGCCGCGAAGAAATCAAGGTCGGCCAGATCCGCGTCCAGCGCGTCACCGCCCGCACCGCCCAGGCCGAGATCACCGGCGAAGACCTCGGCGTCGATCGCGGCGCCGTCGTCCGCCGCGTCGAGCAATAAGCCGCCCCCCGCCTCGTCCCGCGCGCCGGCCCCTCGCCCCCGGCGCGCGTTCCTTTGGTTTCCTCCGCTTCCCTTTCGCTCCGTCCCTTCGCGCCTCCAGACCATGCCCGCCGCGTCCCGCCGCTCCTTCGCCGCCGCTTCTCCGTCGCTCTTCCGCCGTCTCCGTCGCTTACGCGCCGTCGCTCTGCCTTCCGTCGCTCTGCCCCTCTTTCTGAGCCTCACCGGCTGCCAGACCTACACCGAACGCACTCAGTCGCGCGACGAGGCCCTCCGCACCGGCAACATCGCCGCCGCCGTCGCCCAGGCCGACAAGGACGCCGAAAAAAACGCCGGCACCAAGGACGCCATCCTCTTCCGCCTCGAGCAGGGCGCCATCCTCCGCTCCGCCGCCCTCGCCAACCTCCCCCTGCCCGCCGACGCCCAAACAACTAGTCAATCATTGATTGACAACGGCTCGGCCGCGCAAACCCAGACCAACCAGGCCCTCAACGCCGCCGCTCCCGGGGATATTTCCCCGCGCATCGCCTGGCTAACCCGCTCCCTCGCCGCTTTCGACGACGCCGCCCGGCGCATCGAGGCCGAGGACGCCGCCGCCAAGGTCAAGATCGGCTCCGAGCTCGGCGCCGTCCTCACCAACCAGGCCAACACCCCCTACCGCGGCCGCGCCTACGACAAGGTGATGCTGCACACGTATCAGGCGCTCAACTACCTCCAGCTTCGCGACGCGGACGCCGCCCGCGTCGAGCTCAACCGCGCCCTCCAAAGCCAGCGCGACGCCGTCGACGCCAACGCCAAACGCATCGCCGAGGCCCAAAAACTCGCCGACGAGGCGAAGTCCGGCGGAGTGAAGGACGACCAGGGCCGCCAGGGCTCCGGCTATGATGTCGACCGCGCCAAGTCCGATCCCCGCACCTCTTCCGGCATCGCCAACATCGAGGGGAAATTCAACGCCGCCATCCTCCCCTATGGCGACTACGTCAACCCATTCACCACCTTCCTCGACGCGCTCGTTTTCACCCACCAGAGCCTCGACGCCTCCGACCTTGAACGCGCCCGCAAAAGCTGGGAACGCGTCGTGAGCTTCGCGCCCCAAAACCCCTATGCCCGCGCCGACTACGTCGCGGTCGAGCCCGACCTCCAGGTAGCCGCCCCCGCCGCCCTGCCCGCGCCCGAGCAGGCTCCCGCGCCCGCCGCCGCTTCCGAGACCCCGGCCGCGCCCGCCACCACAGCCTCCGCGGCCATCGCCGCCTCGCCCGCGCCAGCCGTTCCCGCCGACGCCTCCGTCACGCCCGCCCCTCAGGTTTCAGGTCTCAGCCTTCAGCCCTCCGCAGGCATCACCTACATCATTTTCGAGACCGGCGCCGCGCCCTACCGCGATCAGATCCGCATCGACCTCCCCCTCTTCGTCGTCACCAGCGGCATCTCCTACGTCGGCATGGCTCTTCCCCAGCTCGAAACCGTCGGCGGCCACTCTTCCGTCCTCACCGCCACCACCACCGACGGCCGCTCCTACGCCGCCTCGCTCGTCGCCTCCATGGACAGCGTCGTCGCCCAGGATTTCAAGAACGAGTGGCCCACCATTCTCACCAAGACCATCATCTCCACCGCCACCAAGGCCACCATCGACGCCATCCTGCAAAAACAAATCCAGGACCAAGCCGGCGCCACCGGAGCCCTTCTCTTCCAACTCGCGACCGCCGTCACCCAGGCCGCCATCAACATCGCCGACACCCGCACCTGGCGCAGCCTGCCCAAGGAGTTCCACTACGCCCGCCTAGACACCCCCGCCGACCGCCAGCTCACCCTCTCCGCCGGCTCCGTCGCCCGCACCGTCACATTGGAACCCGCGGCCGTCCAAGTCGTCTACGTTAAGAGCCCCTCGGCCTTTTCCCCGCTGTTTGTCAGCCAATTTGTCCTTAAGATATAATCCCGACTCCCTTTCCCTCCACCGATGAAGCTCCTCGTCGCCTCCG